>JAQCDT010000039.1 GCA_027620575.1 Verrucomicrobiota bacterium | reverse complement strand
ATCTAAATTCTTTAAAAATAAATCATCAATACCGTTTGAATAAAATGAATATTTTTTTCGTGGATATTTTTGTTTAAAATACTGGGAAAAACCTGCAGAAACTAAATTGATATGAACAGCCTTCCTAATAGTTATATTTTCGATATAACTCAGGATTGGGTTAATTAAAAATGAAAATTTATTTGATAAAATATCACTCATCGTATCAGTAAATATATCTCGAATATCTAGATAAAGTGGTTTCCTGATTTTACTTGAAATATAAGCACCTAAAAAAGCTGTCATTAACCTTGATGATGTAGCGAAAACCATATCGTAATCTTTACCTCTTATGAACATCAAAACATTTAAAAAGAATTTCAAGAAAGCCCTCGATTGATCCAGCATTCCACTTTTGTGTTTTGGCAATTCAATCCTTCTAATTTTGATAGTATCATCGCTCTCAATCTCACTAGATTTTTTTGTGAATGATTTATAACGGTTTGGAATTGTTGTTAAAATATCAATCTCTGAAATTTTATCTTGTTTCTTCAACGCCTCTATCAGAGATTGTGCCCTAAAAGAACCAGCACACAGATCAGGTGGGTAATAAAAACTTAAAAATAAGATTTTCATATATGAAAGTTGTTAAAAGTAAAATTAACTCTTGGAAAATCTTAAGCGAAGTACACTTACTCCCTTTACCAGTTTAATTTGAAGGCAAAAATTGGGGACAGATCTTCCAAATTTTGGATACCAAAAGCTCTCCTCTAGGCTAGCAAACCCATGATCGATAAACCAAGTTAATATTATATTACCTTCCATTATAACATTCCCAGATTTATTGTTTGGTTTGATAGTCAGTTGGACATCAGGATGAAAATGAAAACGAGCAACAGAGGTTTTATAAAACCCAAGCACATTATCTTTAATCAAAAGCTCATTTTCATTCATGCACCAACTTCTTGCATGAACTGGTTTACCATTTAGTCGATTATACCCATCATGAGAACAATGAACTTCTAAATTATTTCGAGATTGAGAATCATTAATTTTTAAATTTCTCGAATAAGCTCTTTGAGCAACTCGAAACCCACCCCAAACTTCTGAGGAGTTTTCTCCGTTAACTGTTACAGTGTTATGAGATAGCGTGCCTCTTTGTTTTAGCCTTTCAGTCGATAAACCATAGCAGGATGTCCCTGAATTTACGATCACTCGCTGATCACCTACAGACAATTCAAAGCTAAGAGTATCAGCATGCCCATGACCTGGAAGATAATCGGGCCCAATTTTTGCGACATCTAACAATGCCAGTAAAGAATCATTCTTTATTCGGATATATCCGCTGTCTTTTAATAATATTAACTTTTTATCAGTTGTTTCTAAAGTTACTATTCCCAATCTTTTTGCATATGCATCGAGTTCTGAAATACTTGGTGCTACATCAAATGCTGAATCGTTAAAGAAACTTATCTCTCCATCCGGGTGACACATAGTATGGAGCCAAAAGTACATCTTTTCAGCCACATCATACCAACTCGATACTTGTTTATCCTGTTCCTCGTTTAACTTACCAGAAAAGCATTTTGTTATGTTTATAAGGTCTAGGATATCCTCAAGCACTAGTGCATGATACATAGTACTAAGTTCAAAATGTCCGCCATCAGGTAAAATCTGTTCTTTTACTTCTCTTTTAAGAATTGCTAGACCTTTTTGAAGCCAATTATTTGCTTCCGTATTTTCGAAAAATAATCCGCCGAAAACCAATGCTTTTGCATTTGCGAATAGATGATTACCGAGTAGGTGGTACTCTAATCTTTTATTTAACCAGCGAAGTTGGATAAAGAGACTTTGCAAAGCAGATGCGCTGAGTTGATTACCTCCCAAGTGCCATTTTATCCAGTTTACAATCCGTAAAGATGTGGGATAGGATTCCCAACCAGTTCCGACGAAAGGGGCATTTTCGACTATCCATTTTTCAATTAGATCAGTATGCCATGATTTGCGTTCCTCTACATTATGAGCATTTAGATCATCAAAATAGTGGAGATTATAACGCCAAAGTTTTTCACGAGAAGGATTATCCCAACCTAATTGATTTAAATTGCCCAATTCATTTAGAAATTTAAAATCATTAGGACCTACCATGGAAGACAATCTAGATGCAGGCTTTTGCCAAGAATCAGTATGTTTTAAAAGCTTTGGCAATGGTTTAAGTTTAATACGAGGTCGCCAATAACGATGAATTAATCGACCGTAAAACTGAACAGCTTTTAAGTGGCGAATGGTATGCCAATAAAGCAGAATCGTTTTGAGGTTTATTGGCAGAGTAACTTTTCTAAAATTAAAACTATACGTTCAGCAGTTTTACCATCCCAGTTATCAGGAATGTCTCCTTTTTGCCACTTTCCGGCAAACAAGTTGTTCAACGCAGGTTCCAATGCTGATGGGTCAGTACCAATTAATCGGTTGGTACCAACAGTCACAGTCTCGGGTCGTTCTGTGCTATCTCTCAAAGTCATACAAGGCACTCCCAAAACAGTTGCCTCTTCAGTCACACCACCAGAATCAGTGATAACTGCCTTTGCATTCTTTACCAAATAATTGAATTCAAGATATGGTTGCGGATCGACCATATGTAGGTTTTCTGGCAAATCTTTAATATTTAAAAGAGTTTTAGCTGTTCTTGGATGAACTGGAAATATGATTGGTAATTCGTGGCTAAACTTTCCAACTGCAAATAATAGATCTTTGAATTTTTTTATTGAGTCAACATTGGACGGACGATGTAGGGTTAAAATTAAATATTCGCCAGAAACTAGCTTTAAATCATTCCAGAAAGATGGAGGCTTTAACCTATCTAAATTAGCCAACAAAGTATCGATCATTGTATTGCCAACGAAGAATATATTTTCTTTTTTCACGTTGGCGTTAATCAGGTTTTCGTTCGCAGTTGTACTTGTTGTAAAAAAGTAATTTGTTATTGAGTCTGTAACCATTCGGTTGATTTCTTCAGGCATAGTCCAATCACCTGAACGGATACCCGCTTCAACATGAGCAACAGGAACACCCATCTTCTGGGCTGAAATTGCACAAGCCATGGTTGAGGTTACATCTCCCACAACAATGCAAAGTTGAGATGGCTCATCAACAAGCAATTTTTCATACTTTATCATTATTGCACCAGTTTGCTCGGCTTGAGTACCAGAACCCACATCGAGATTAATGTCGGGTTGAGGTATATTTAATTGTTCAAAAAAAGAACCAGATAATTTTGGATCATAGTGCTGGCCCGTATGTACTAGTCTGAACGTTAAACTCCCGCCATTTCTCTGACTTTTCTTTATCGCTTTTATAATGGGTGCGACCTTCATAAAATTTGGTCGAGCACCTGCAATTATATCGATGAGAATCATCTTTGATTAGTCGCAATTTCTATGCTTACTTTTGCTATTTCAAAAATCTCTTCAATCGGTATGGGAGCAGTCGTCTTTCCTTTAATAGCATTCAAAAAAGCAGAAGCACATTCATTTTGCCCTTTATCCTGTTTCCATAGATTCATTTTGCTAAAGCCTGGCCATGAAAAACCTTTCAATTTACGAAAATTATCTAATTGAAGTACTCTCCCCTGAGAAAAAATCTCTAATCTTTCTTTAGGTAAAGATTTCGGACCATTTGCGAAATAATTAATCGTACCAATTGAACCATCCTCAAATTTCAACCCTATTGACAAAGTATCTTTTGAATTCGAGTTCATTGAGTTTTGATTCCAGTCAAGAATGGGACTATCTGCTAAGAAACGAAGCAAATCAATAAAGTGACACGCTTCCCCAACAACTCGCCCTCCCCCCACATCATTGTCCTGCGTCCAATGATTTTCATCAATATGCCCTGCATTAATATTGAAAATGAAAGATTTGGGACCAGATGTGCCCAAAAGTAATTTTTTTACTTTTTGTATTTGAGGCGAAAATCTTCGATTGAAGCCAACCATGATAATCGGCTTGTTTTTCGACTTGTCGTAGGCTGCCTTAATCTCGATTAGTTCCTTCTGTTTGAGGCATAATGGTTTTTCTACATAGACGTGTTTGCCAGAGTCTAATGCCTTAATCACTAAATCGGCATGACTATTGTGTCTAGTGGTTATAATAATCGCATCTGTTTGAGTGTCTTGAAAAATGGAATCATTATCAGTCGTTGTTTTCTCGAATCCAAATTTTCTACCAGCATGCATACCGCTAACTCCATTTGCAGAAGCTACATTGATGAGTTTTGCACCAGATTTTTTAAAAGCCGGCATTAATGAGCTAGTCGCATAATTTCCAGACCCGATAAAACTAACACCGGATTCCTTAGTTGAATCAGAATTACTTGGATAGCTTTTAAAATTAACTGACCTTGACTCTTTGGTAATTTTTAGACCAGGATATTCTAACAGAATCCCTAATGATGGAGAATCTCCACTAATTAATTCATAAGCATTCTCAGCATCATCAATAGAAAAGCGGTGGGAAATAAGCGGCTTAACATCCAATGATCCAGCAGCCATTATATCTAAAACTGCTTCAAAGTTCCGCTGTTCAGTCCATCGGACAAATCCTACCGGATAATCCTGCCCCTTTTCTTCATAATTTGGATCATATCTTCCAGGACCATAAGAAGCCGATACCTGGAAAGTTAATTCCTTTTTAAAAAAATCATCTCTGGACAACTCAAGACCTGTTACTCCAACTAAGACGATACGACCGCGTTTTCGACACATCAGGGCTGCTTGATGAATTGGTTTACTGCTTTTGGTCGCTGCAGTTACAATTACAGCATCCACTCCCCTATCTCTTGAATACAAATTAGAAATTTTGAGCGGATCCTGACCGGCAGAAAGATCCACAACTTCTGCACCAAAATTCTTTGCCATTTGTAATTTTTCTTTATCAAAATCTATACCTAGAACACGGCAACCATTAGCACGGAGTAATTGAACGGTCATTAATCCAACTAGGCCTAAGCCGGTAACTACAATCGTTTCCCCCAAAGTTGGCTTAACTAATCGAATCCCTTGCAATGCGATCGCTCCCAAAACAGTAAATGCAGCTTCTTCGTCAGAAACTGCATCTGGTACCTTTGCACAAAGATTGACTGGAACTGCTACTGCTTCAGCATGCTTACCATTTGAAATGACTCGGTCTCCTGCTTTAAATCCTGAAATTCCACCTCCAACTTGATACACAACACCCACATTGCAATATCCGACAGGCAAAGGCTGATCTAATTTGTTAAAAACAGTATCTAATGTTGGTTTAAGACCATCTGTTTTAATTTTATCTAATACCATTTTTACCTTATCGGGCTGCTGCCTTGCTTTTTTAATCCATCCAGCCTTACCAAAATCAACTAACATCCTCTCAGTACCAGCTGATATGAGCGTATGCGAAGTCTGAATCAATAAAGAACCTTGAGTAACTCGCGGAACAGGGACATCAGCTATCTCGGTAGCTCCTGTTTTAAGTGACTGTAGAATTTGTTTCATCAATGAATTTGACTTAAAAGTCGCTCTTTTTCTTCCCTATTCGGATAATTGATGAGTACTGCTCGGTATTTGCCCTTGAACACAAAAAGGCTACCCGCAGATGCTCCAATAATTCCAAAGCGATTCACCAATTTCTGAATATCATCCAAAGATCCAGCGCCACCAAGAACGGTTAAAGGAATGCTAATAGCTTCACGCACTTTGCCAATTAAATCTAAGTCGTAACCTTTCATTTCACCGTCCCTGTCAACTGAATTCAGCACGACTTCTCCCACTCCCAATTGTTGCAGTTTTGAGGCCCAGGCAATAGGATCTAATCCAGTGTTGCTTTTTCCATTCATTACCATAACAGCAGGCTTTTTGAAGATCCCCCCCTTCTTCACATCAACAACTGCAACGACACTCTGACTACCTACTCGGGAGGCCGCTCTTGACGCTAAGTTGGGATCCTCAACAAATGCGGATGATACCGAAACCTTCTCTACCCCAAGGCCGATGATTCGATCGAATTGCTCCACGCTCTTGACCCCTCCTCCATAGCACAGTGGCATACGACACTCATTGGCCAAATTTGCAATCAGTTTGTAATTTGGTTCCTGGTTTTGGGAACTGGCATCAATGTCAACGAACATTAGTTCATCAACCTCTTTTTCATTGAAAATTCTGACTGCATTCAGCGGATCGCCTACATATTTCGGTGAACCAAAACGCGTTGTTTTGTAAAGCCCTCCTTCGTGAAGCAAAAGACAGGGAATTAATCGCGGGAGCAACATTTATAAAGAGGCGAAGTTCTTCAAGAATTGAATGCCTGCCCCATGACTCTTCTCGGGATGGAATTGAACACCAAAAATATTACCCCTATTCACAGCACTGGGAAATGATTGCGCATAATCGGACATTGCAAAAATATCATCAGAAAAACTTGGAGAGAAATAGTAGGAGTGAAGAAAGTAAAATCTTGAATCCCGCTCCAATTGCTCAAATAAGCCGTGATCATTCTCCGGATGAACTTCATTCCACCCCATATGGGGTAGTGGTAGTTCTTCTGGGTCAGTTGATTCCCCGAGGCGAATCACCTTAGCGTCAAACCACCCTAGACCTGAAGCACTGCCCTCCTCACTTTTTTCAGCCATTATTTGCATACCTACGCAAACTCCTAAAACGGGTTTTTTCTCCTTAATGACCAAACGATCGAGCGTGCTTCTCATACCCGATTCATTGAGCCGATCCATAGCCCAATCAAAAGCACCTACTCCAGGTAAAATAAAATGAGTAGCGTCAAGGAGCTCGGTGGCGTTCTTGGCCAAACTTACAGGGATGTCCAGATTTTTATAAATATTGGCAAATGCCTGAACATTACCTAGCCCATAATCAATAATCGCTATCACCTTTTGCCGCCGACTTCTAGACCAAAACCTTTCATTAACTTTGCCCCCAACAAGTAAAGTCTTTCTTGGGAACGATAATCATTATGAGACTTTTTCGGCGCGTCCATGTAACCTTGCAGTTCATCCACCGAAATATCCAATTTGTTGGCAATGAATTCAAATTCGTTTTTTATTTCATCCTCGTCATAAGGTGGGCATTGTAATTTTGTAAGGGCCTCATCTCGATTCATTTGCCCAGTCAGGATTAAGCTTGAATATTGAACTTTTCTTACGTCGTAACCAAAGCGCTCCGGCAACCAATAACTTTCGTAAAATCTAGTAAAGCGAGATTCGAAATGCTTCTGAGGATATGGTTTCCAGCCATATTCCCTTACGAGTAATTCTTTGGCATCTTCTTTGATATATGGGACGTTATTAAGTGGGCGATGTACCTTAATTCCTTTTACATATGGAAGCCAAACTTTATGCCAAAAAATTGAAGTTAATGGAAAACTCTTAAGCTTTTGGGCACCAAATTTTCGGTGAATGTCCTTGAGTTGAATCGAATCAGATTGATAATACATCCATTCAAGCGGATTTCTTATGCATTCCGTAGAAAGATTAGCACCCGTAAGAATATTCCTAACCCTGTACTTATTGGCAAATTTGTACATGGTAGCGAAAAAAGCATGATCTTGGGGGGCATCAATGTGGGAAACCCCTGATTTGAAGAAGGCTAATTGCAAGTCCTTCATTTCTTCCCAGTCAATAACGTCAGTAAACAAGTCGAGATCTAATTTATCGATAAGGCGCTGAATATTGTTTACCGCAATCTCGGAATTCCAACCGGCATCAACATGGAAAACTAATGGTCGGAGATCAAACTGACACTTTGCCAGATGAACGAGATAAGAGCTATCGAATCCCCCACTTACTCCTATAATACAATCAAAATCCTTACCTTTTCCATCTTTTTTGATCCGAGAAAGAATTTTATCCAATTCCTTCTTGCCCCTCTCGCCAGTATGCCAGTTTGGTGCAACTTTCTCGTAGTATGTATTGCAGTGATCACACACGCCCTGATCATCAAAAACGATCGCGGAATCCGTGCTGTCCATTACACAATTATTACAGATTCGATAATGGTTATTTTTCATTATTTTTGTAAAATTCAAAGGTGTCCTTAATGAATGCCCAAGTTTCATCAGCACAACGAATCCATGAGTATTTTTTCGAAATACACAAGACACGATCAGCGTTATTCTGCCTAAGCTTAGAATCGGCAAGTAGCATTTCAATAGCATCCGCAATAGATGCTGCGTCTTCGGGATCAAAATACACACCTGCATCTTCAAGAACTTCAGGCATTGGCCCTCGGTTAGAACATGCAATGGGCAAACCGTTTGCCATAGCCTCAAGCAAAGTATTCGAAATGGTTTCACAACTCGAAGCGAACACGAACAGGTCAGACTCTGAAAGGAGCGAGGGAAGAGAATGATTAGGAGTTTGACCTGCTTGACTAACAAAAGTCCCTCGAGGGTCGCACTCTGCAACCGCTTTGTCCAAAAGAGCCTGAGCCTTACCACCATCTGTGCTACCGACAAGCTTAAGTTGTAGGTTATATCCCTTTTGCACCAATTTAGAAACTGCCCTTACAACCATCCATTGATGCTTGTATGGAGCTATATTGGATACATAAACTAACCGGATGATCTCGCCATCCCTCGGCCATGACCTCTTTTGAGTATTCCTGAATTCCTCACCTACGCCGTGCGGAATCACCTTGATTCTTCTTAACGATCCCGTCGACTTTTGAATTAAGTTCGCAATATATTCAGTAAGAAAAGTGCTTCCTTCGGCAGCCCTTAACGAAAAGTTTTGGATGTATTTTAACAAAATAAGCCTCAGGCGAGCCTTACTTAATCCATAGCGCTTCATCTCATTCGGTTCATAGGACAATGCATCGCGACTCATTGTCACACTCGGACGGAAACGAGCAACAGAACCTGCATCCGTATTCAATACAACATCACACCCGAACTTTCTAGCAATACGAGGAAAACTGAATCGCTGCCAAAGTACCTGACGCAATAATCCCCCTTGCAGAACTTTGGGGCTATGTTTTATTAGCCAATCTTTCGTTGGCAGGGATTCCAAAAGAGAGTCATATGACCATACATGAACTGCTTTAATGCCATGCTCCTTTATATTTCCTGCGTTCAAGATTCCAATAAGATGCGCGCGAGCCCCACCCGAGCGACTTCGCGATGCGTCAATTCCTACGACAATTCCCATATTTTTCTCTTCATTTTAAAAAAATTTTTCAAGTATGTATCTGCATACTCAATTGTGAAGCATCAGAAACCACGAACCCACCGTACATGGGTTCTAGCAATCCAAATTGTATGTTTACCCGAAGGAACAAAACCCAAAGCGGTGAAAATGGTATCGGCGGATCTTTGCAGATCAACTGCCATGCTTTATGCAAATCGATTAAATTGATTTTAGAATGTGACTTTTTT
>JAQCDT010000038.1 GCA_027620575.1 Verrucomicrobiota bacterium | reverse complement strand
ATGATTCTGAACACTAGTGATAATGATTTCATAGAAGAGATAGAAAAAGGTAAAATTTATGAAATAGATTTTATTCTAAGGTTTAAGAATGAGAAAGAAAATTTAGTAGAATTGATAAAATTAACAGATTGGAAAGACGAAGATTTCGGCAATGGCCTACTAGTAGGCCTTCCTAAAGGTAATGCAAATGCAATCAAATTAACAGAAGCAATGTATGCCATTAATACTCAAATTTTAGAAAAAACTTACGAGCTGGTAAAGGCTCACAAAAACTGCATTGATGATTGGTCAGTCGAGGAAGTAGATGGTGTTCTGGCATTAAATTATGAAAGCACTAATGAGGAAGATTTTTCTAAACTTGCTCAAATAAGTTTAGAAATTGAACAATTGTCCAATGAACAAACATCAATGTGGCAAGATGCACGACAAAAAGCTTCTGAGTCCCTTGATGATTTAACTAGATAATTTATTCCTTATTACCATCTAGTTTCTGGCGGCTTTCAATCAATTTTATTATACAAAGAATCCCTCGAGATATAGCGCTACAAGCATAACAGCCAATATAAAAACCCACGACTTTAAGTGAAATATCTTATTTTGAAGTTCGATAATTCTATTGCTCAAATTTCTAATTTCTTCATCTTTATCCATTAGGCTACACTTGTTATAAGTATCACTTTATCTCCAGATTGTTTAGGCACAATGTTAAAGTACTTATCGCCCTCACCCCTTGGTATTGCTTCTCGGTAATGAGTAAATAATAAATCATCATTGCCATATTTGTGGCCCATAGCCCGAGAGGTTCGAATAGCATCTTTGTGAAGCTCAAAATGATAACTCCCAAAAGAATGCCTTAGAACATTCTTCATACCTTTTCTTACTACCCATCTATCTTTCTTTCCTTTTTCTTTTACCCATTTTCCGAAGCCGCACTTTTGCTTCAGCCTATCCATCTGGTTATCTCTTCTCTTTAGATTAGAAAAACCAAATGGTTTAGATTTATCACAAAGACTTAGCCATAGGAGTGCATTCTTTGGAATCTCCTCAGTATGTCTAATATTTCGGCCCTTAGCAATTTCAGCAGAAATATTAATGTAAGGACTATCTGCATCATACTTTATGTCCTGCCAAGACAGCATAGCTGACTCGGTAGCTCTAACCCCACAAAATAACTGAACAATTAAACCGGGTAAAAGTCCCATATGAGGATTAGCTAATGCAGTTTCTAGAAGGGTTCGGGTATCTTTTAATGTGAGTATATTAATATCCTCGGTAGCATTAACCCTTCTTCCAATCATAATCCTTTTATCTGTATCAGTAATATTATCTATTGGGTTAGATTCGATATAGCCCTCATTAGTGGCATATTTCATAAGAGAACCTAAATGATTATAATAGTTCTCCTTGGTTCGTACCTTAAATTTAAACTTTGAAAATAATGCTTTGATTGCATCCCTATCTATTTCGGCAATATTCAAATCACCTAGGTGTTTAAGAATATAGTCCGATTTCTTTTTGATAGCCTTAAAAGTTACTTCTCGAATCAGTCCCTTTTCAAAGTCATTCTCTTTCCAATTATTATACTCAGATATAAGGTCAGAAAGCATTCTATTTTGAGCTTTTGCTCTTAATTTAGGGATAGCATAGTCAACTGCTTCAGTAAGCGAAATACCGGCATCCTTGAGCTTTTTGTAGGCTAGTTGTACTTCCGATATCTCGGACTCACTAAGGCCCCTTAGCCCCCTTCCAGACCTCTTTAAATTATCATATACGTTAGTACAATAGTCCCTAGCATCCTTGAGCTTGGTAAATTGCTTGTATCTCTTTTGTAAGCCATACTTAGCTGGGATAAATATCCTAAATGAAATGCTATCTTTAGAGGTACTACTGTTCTTTCGCTCTCTTATTTTTAAACCGCTATTTCTAGGATATTCAATTGGCTGCATTCCTAATCAAAAGAAAAAGGAAAGGTGAAATCAACAAAAATGTGATACGAACTTGATACGAAAATGAGGACATTGCCTCTTAAACAAGCTACATAATGGTACCCAGAGAGGGGGTCGAACCCTCACTCCCAAAGGAACCGGATTTTGAGTCCGGCGCGTCTGCCAATTCCGCCATCTGGGCAAGTAAAAGATTGTGATGGCTTATCCCTGCTGTGATGGCAAGTCCGAAAATACTTGTGTCTAGAATTTAGCTGTCTCTCAGATTGACTTGTTGGTTGCAATCCTTTGACTGTAATTATGGGCAATTCATTTGGTACTTTATTTCGTATATCTACTTGGGGCGAAAGTCACGGTGGCGGTATTGGTGTGGTGATTGACGGATGCCCTCCTCGCCTTCTTTTATCTGAAGAGGATATTCAATCTGAACTGGATCGTCGTCGCCCAGGACAAAGTGAAATTACCACTCCAAGAAAAGAGTCGGACAAAGCAACGATTGTTTCTGGTGTTTACGAGGGGCTTACTTTGGGAACACCAATCGCTATTTATGTACCGAATGGCGATCATCGTCCAGAAGCTTATAAAGAAATGAAGGATAAGTTTCGCCCTTCTCATGCGGATTTCACCTACCAAACTAAGTTTGGCATTCGTAATCATGAGGGTGGCGGTCGCTCATCGGCTCGAGAAACGATTGGCCGAGTGGCAGCAGGTGCGATTGCACAGAAAATTTTAAAGCAAGCTAACAATATCGAAGTACGGGCTTTTATTCGCCGTATTCACACAATTGAAGCACCAGAAATCAAAGAATTTCCAAGCCTTGAAGCAGTTGAGGCATCGCCAGTGCGGTGTCCCCACCCTGAAACGGCGGAGGCTATGGTGAATTTTATCAAAAAAATGCGCTCTAAGGGCGATTCAGTCGGTGGAGTGATTGAGTGTCGTGTCAAAAATTTGCCGGTTGGTTTGGGGGTACCTGTGTTTGATCGTCTAGAGGCGGACTTAGCTAAAGCCATGCTTTCACTGCCTGCGACCAAGGGTTTTGAAGTGGGAAGCGGTTTCGCTGGAACAGAACTGATTGGCTCTGAGCATAATGATGTATTTATTGAAAAGGATGGCCATGTAGGGACGGCGACTAATCGTTCGGGTGGCGTTCAAGGTGGCATCAGTAATGGTGAAGAATTAGTGTTTCGTGTAGCTTTTAAACCAACGGCAACGATTCTTCAGAATCAAGCGACCGTGGATTCTGATGGTCAAGAAACTGAACTGATGGGACGAGGTCGTCACGATCCGTGTGTCTTACCAAGAGCAGTACCGATTGTTGAATCGATGGCTGCACTGGTTCTTGTCGATCATTGGATGCGACATAAAGCCCAGTGCGAAAGCTTTAATTTTTAATTGAATCTCTGACGATGGCAGGAAGCCCAAAGGTTTATTTAATACTGGGTCCTCACGATTCTGGAAAAAGAGCGGTATTATCCGATTGTATTGATAGTATGGAATCTAAATCTTCTGTGCTCTATTTTAAGCATAGGAATGAAATTGAAAACGATTGGGACACTCGATTAGAAGACTTAGCTGAAGTCAGCACTGTATTATGGTCTATTGAAAATACAAAAATCAAACATGATTCTATTACTGTGAACCCTAGCGCTATTTTCTTCGTAGCTCCTGCATCTATTGATTTAGCCGATCTTATGGAGGGCTTAAAGGGATGGTTGAGCAAAAACGACTGTCAACTGACCCGAATTTTGACCCTTGTTCATTGCCATAGCTTGAGTGAAAATAATGCACAGAATAATTGGTATGAAGCAGCCATTCATTTTTCTGACATGGTATTGCTGAATCGAAGAGAAGGCGTGAGCGAAAAATGGATTAAAGATTGGGTGACGGATAAAAAGAAACAGTTCCACCCCACCCGCTTTGAATTAGTGAAAAAAAATCGAGTGAATAATCCGATTGATATACTCGACTCACAAACATACCGTACTTCTTTATTTTTCGATGATTTAATCCCCATCGAAGAAGATGAATTTGAAGATTTACTACCTGAAGATAGACGAATTGACCCTTATATTGAACGCTTAGAAAGTGGTAAGCGACGGAAGATCATTTCTCAAATTTGATTATTTCATATAATTAACCTTAAATTATCCAGTTTCAGTTGCTTTTTCGGTCTTTTAAGTAATTTTAAAAAAAGTTTTACTCATTCAACTGCATAATCTACTTACATCTTATAATGCGCTGTATTTATCTATCAGGTCTGCTGTTTATCTATTCTTTGATGCATGGAGCATCCACCTTTTCTCCTGAACAAAATTTTGATTGGTTAGGATGGGTAAACGTATATGAACTTGGTCCCAATGAATCAGCAGGTAGTTATATTGAAGGACAAACTCTTGCCATTGAAAATGTGCCTGCAGAATTCAATCAATTGGGCCTCCTTAGCATAAAACCCAATGTGTCTTTAGGTGATGACGCTTTGACAAGTGATTCAAACATAAGAACGACCTGGACTCGAGATAGTGATGGAAACAACATACCTGATAAAGGGAATAAGTACATTGAATCTTATCTGCTTTTCACTCCATTTGGAAATGAAACCCAAGGGAGTATCGCTTCAAATATTATATTTTCCAATGCAATGGGTGGCGGCACTTATTCAGATAATATCTACAATAGACCATCGGCTGCTGAAGGCTGGGCCTATTTTGAAAACGGCGATGACAGTTTATATCCATTTAGCTTTCCTAACGGAGGTGTAATTACGTTTGATGCCTACGCTAGCAATACCTCTGCTGAAATTCATTTCACTTTTGAAAAAGCAGTATGGCCTGATAATGTTCCCAATTATGTAACGGAAACAATTCTCATTGCACCGACTACTCTCCAATCATACTCAATAGAAATCCCTCCCCTTGATCCCAATTATCTATTCAGCCATTTTCTTTTGAATTTGTTGACAAGAGATGTTGATTTACACCTCTTTAATGTGTCGGTACAAGCTTACGCAGGTGAGTCAGTGCCTCGCGGTGAAACACTCACATTTAATGGTTATTGTTTAAAAAATCCACTCGATAGTGATCGATTTTCTGCCAGTGCTTTCATTAAGATATTTGATCAAAGCAATTCAGAACTTTCGCTTTTGAGTTATGAAAAAACACCTCTAATCAGCAATAGCAATTATGCAGTTAGTTCAAATATACCCGATCAGGATGGACTGTATGTTCAAATGGGCTTTATCATAGAGGGACCGAATACACTTTCTAGTGAGGCAATACCTCCGATTATTCTCCATACCAGTGACACTAATACCCTATCTGGCACACGATCTTTAACGAATCCTTACCTTGAGTCGAATGGTCTCATAACGATTGAGGCAGAAGATTATCACCATAAAGGTTCAAACTCATCCGATCAATGGACACTTTATTCCGAAGGCACTGGTGACGGTGCGGCGTTTACTGGTTCAAATGGATCTTTTCTTCAGGTTGTGCCCGATGATGGCACTCAAACCGACTGGAATGAAGGTGCTTATGTAGATTATCTCATTTATGTGCCTGAAAGTGCACGCTATCAATTTCGAGCAAAATGGGCAGGTCACAATACCTCATCCGATTCAATCTTTTACAGTGTTCGAGAAATTGATGAACTAATTTGGAGCAATAGTTTCTCTCGTTGGTATCAAGATTCTAGTAATAGTACGTCTAATTTTGGTGATTATGATGGATTTGGAGAAGCTGAAGTCAATGCCGCTACTGTTGCCCAAAATCAGATTCATTTTGATTTTCCTGAATCGGGTTACTATACCTTACGAATTTCTGCTAGAGAAGATGGTGCAGCCATTGATTCAATGCAATTAGAACGAACCAATTACAATGAAGTCAACGAAGGTACACCGATTGCTAATAATGATTCCTACACGGTTAGAAAATCAGGAAGTTCTAAATTAAACATCTTAAATAATGACACTGGCAATTATCTGCTCAACTCTTTGCAAGTTATTACTAGTTCGATTAATGGAACAATTAGTATCAACTACGATGGAAGTTTAAATTATGAACATAATGGAAACGATGAAACTAGTGATAGCTTTCAATATCAAATCGCTGATGCTTCAAACAATACAAGTACGGGTACAGTCACCTTGACTATTTCTAATCAACTTAGAATTGAAACTAATTATGTTCAGATGCCTGATGCTCCTCCGGAAACTTCATCTGATCTCACTTTTTATGATGCTTTTCCTGGCATTACTTTCAACGTAGCTAATGGTTTCAACTCTATACCAAATGTAGAAGATAAATTACTCGTTGTTGAAGGCACTGGAAAGGTTTACCTCGTTGACAACATTAATATAGACCCAGAAAAAATTGAGATTTTAGACATTTCAGATCGCATTTTTGAAGAAGGAGAACGTGCTATGAAAAGTATAGCCGCTCATCCAAATTGGCTAGATAATGGTTATGTATTCGTAACTTATAATTTTGTTGATGATTGGTCGACCTTTGCAAACACTTCTGGCTCCTATAATAACTCGTACCGTATTTCTCGGTTCACAATGAGCCGTTCTTATCCTTATTCGATCGATATAAACTCAGAAAAAGTTCTCATTCAACAGGAATTAGAAGGAAAATGGCATTCTGTATCTTCGCTCCAATTTGGACCAGATGGCTATTTGTACTATGGATCAGGCGATGACGAAGATGATGCCCAGAAGGATTCATTTTCAAATTCTCAGTATATTGATAAAAATTATTTATCGGGTTTATTTAGGATAGATGTAGATTTAGAGCCAGGAGACCTAGGAACGGGTAGCCTTGATGATGATAATGTATTCCCTAACAGCCACCCTTCTGTTGTATTACACAATGGCATCCCTGGCTATGAAGTTCCCGCCGATAATCCTTTTATTGGTGCAACTTCTTTCAATAATATTAACGTAAATCCTAACAATGTTATTAAAGAATTTTTCATCGTAGGGTTACGAAATCCATGGCAATTTTCTTTAGAAGACTACAACAATGATGGCGTACTTGACGAGGTATGGATTGGAGACGTTGGCTTCGATGCCTCAGGAGAAATCGGACGCTATACTGCCGGTGCCAATGGAGGTTGGGCATGGCATCATGGGTTTGACAAGAATTTTAATTACAATGGAAACTCGAATTTCAACGGAGCAAGTAAAGCAAATGCAAACATTTCCGACCCAGTTTGGGATGTTTTATATCCTTGGAATACAGCCAATGGAGAAGGCAATACTTACGGCGGAAATTCCGTAACCGGAGGCTTTATTTACAATGGAGAATTATCTAAATTAGACGGCAAATATGTTTTTGGTGATTTTGTCACATCTCACATTTGGGTACTCGATCCAAATATAAGCAATCCGACTCCTGGAAACGGAATTGAAAGAGTTGGCGGAGTCTCTTCGGTCGTACAATTCCTTGAAGATCCTGCTTCTGACGATGTTCTAATTTTAGATAGAAGTTCGGGAATCAAACGGGTTACAGCACAACCTGTTATTGATTCAAATTTTCCACAGACCCTTTCCGAAACCAATTTCTTTGAAGATTTAAGTTTAATGAGCCCGAATCCAGGGGGCATTTACTATAATGTGAATCTTCGCTTTTGGTCCGATTATGCAGAAAAATATCGCTGGTTTTTAATCAATGATCCGAATCAAACCCTGGGCTTTAAACTCAATGGTCCGTGGACCTACCCAGATGGCATGGTCTTCGTTAAACATTTTGAATATCCGACTCAATGGGAAAGCTTTACACGCACCTTCAATGGACAAACCATTACTGATCGAAGACCCCTTGAAAATTCACCTCAAAGAAAAATTGAAACACGTTTTCTCGTTCACACAACAGACGGAGAAGCCTATGGTGTTTCTTATCGTTGGGAAAACACTAATTCTGGCACTCAAACTGAAGCTAACCTAGCTTCATCGAATGGTGCTAATTTTGATATAGACATCACTCTCGATGGAGAAGTGATCAGCGTACCTTGGACTATTCCTACACGAAATGGCTGCATCACTTGCCATAATGAACAGGCTGGATACTCACTTTCTTTCAACACGAGACAACTGAACACATCGGGTTCTATTGATGGCAATAGCGATAATTTCATCCAACTGCTTCATGAATACGGCTATCTTAGTGATTTCGATCCTCAGCTGCATCAAAATTTACCTAGGCATACACGACCCAACGAAGAAGATTATTCTCTTGAGCACAGAGCACGTTCTTACCTCGATGTGAATTGTGCCTATTGTCACCAAGAAGATGGCACAGGAAATATCACCGGAGCAATTTGGGATGGTCGTGCACATTTAAATTTAGATGCAACCAACATAGTGAATGGAAATGTTTATCGAGGCACAGCTTCACCCGACCATAAAATGCTAGTAACTGGTACTGCTGATAATTCGGTTCTCTATAATCGAATGTCAGGAGCAACTTACTACGCTCAGATGCCACCCTTAGCAAAGAATACAGTCGACCATGAAGGATCAGAGCTATTGGCCAAGTGGATCAATAATGAAGTTAAACCCTATACAAGCTATGCCGAATGGAAGCAGTATTATTTTGGTACTAATGCAGATGAATCATTAACAAACCCTGAAGTTGATGCAGACAATGATGGGTACAACAATTACTGGGAATGGATAACACATACAGACGGAAATGATCCTTCTGACTACTGGTCACCCTCCCTTTCGGTGAATGCTGAAAATGTTTCTTTAAATTTAAAAGGCTTGAGCAACCGTACCATTCGAGTTCTTCATACCCCTAATTTGAATAGCGAATGGAGCGAATGGGAAGACTATCCATATGAAAATATTCCCTTAAATCCAGAATTTGATTATTCTCTTCTAGATTCTCGTGATGCATCAGGTTTCTTTAAATTCGAAATTATAGAATAATAAATTATCTTGAATAATTTGATTGCTCTTTTAGTAGTGAGTGCGTGAATAAAATTCATCAGTTTTCATTAGCACTATTTTCGATCTGCCTAGTATTTGTATTGGGACTATCGACTGTTAATAAAACCATTCATGATGGATTGTTTCACCCAAATTTTCTGACTGAGAACTATCCTACTCCTTCTGGCTGTACTGGCCATCACGATGGAGCATGTCAGACAGAGGAATCAAGCCAAGATACTGAAGGGTGTGATTCCCCATCTTGCCCAGTTAATATTTTCTCAAATGGAGTACTAGCCTTAGCCTTTGTTCCTGAGATATCCCTTACTTCACACCTTGAGGATGGAATCACTTTCCAATATTGTATCTCTCATTATAGTGAGGAAGAGAAAAAGAGCCATCATGTTCGAGGCCCACCAGCGAAAAAGCAGGTTTAATCCAATCACCTAGCTTAACAAGTACTATTGCTTAAATCGTTTAAGCTAGTTTCGGCGTAATTGAATACGCATTAAAACTCTAAATTTAGTAGCAAGTCTTACTGCTTACCGCACTTGCTCAAAACTCGAACAAATATATTA
>JAQCDT010000037.1 GCA_027620575.1 Verrucomicrobiota bacterium | reverse complement strand
GTTGGTGCTCCGAACTGGATGTTTTATCTAAAAGATGATTCTCTTTAATTGTATCTTTGGTTGTTTTTGTTCGCTATTTTGAAAATTTTTGGAATATTTTTTCATTTACAGTCTCTTAAGCATAAATACTAACAATCAACTGTTAAAACGATACTTGACTTCAATTTAAATATTTTAAAAAAAGTAAGAATTATACATTTTATATTTTTTTTAAAAATACTTTAAAACTCTCATTAATCGTTTGACATACTGATTTAATTTAATGTAATTTATTCTACACTTTATTATTATTATCTCTAAATATGAAAACTAAAACTTTAAAACTTCTTGGATGCGCCTTACTATCTGGATTGTTCGCATTTGTTTCTCAAGCTCAGTCTGTTAGCTCTACTCCTGTAGGCTATGTGACTCAAACTATTAACGCTGGTACTGGTACTGGTAGGGTGTTAACCGCTTTTGCTTTACCTTTATATTCTCCGGCAGTTTCTGGTTCTGTTTCTTCTATTGCAAGTAATGTTATTACTTCAGATGGTGCTTCATTTGGTGATCTTGCTCAAGCTGCCACACCTTATTCGCTTAAAGTTGTAAGTGGAACTCTCGCTGGTAAATATTTTCCGATTACAGCTAATTCTGCTACTACTGTCACTGTTACCGGTGATTTAACGGGTCTTGCTGCTAACGATAGTTATGAAGTAGTCGAAGTAGATACACTTTCATCTCTTTTTGGATCACCATCTGATGGTGTTATTTATGGGGGAGCCAAAGATGACGCAGATTTAATTTGGGTTTTGTCTTCTACTGGTACTTGGTCTAAATACTATCATACTGGCACATCTTGGGTAAGAGATGCCAGAGGTAATCCTGTTTCCGATAATTTAGCAATTCAGCCTGATAGTGGTATTTTGATCCAAAGAATTAACGCCAATGCTTCAGAATTCGTTATTACTGGTACAGTTCCATCCACGCAGTCAGTGATTGGGTTAAACAGTGTTGGATTAAGTGTTTGGGCTAATACTTTTCCTGTAGATATTACTTTAAGTGAAACAAATATTCAAAATGCTAATGAATTTACAGCCAATGATATTGTTTATTCTCTTTCAGCAACTGGTACATGGGATAAATATTTCCATGATGGTACGAATTGGAGAAAACAAGCTAGAGGTAATCCAATTTCTGATGATTCAGTAATATCTTCTGGAAGTGCTGTATTAATTTCAAAAGCAAGTACAGCAACTACTGACAGTGCAGTTTCAACATCTTTACCCTACTCTCTTTAATATATATATTATAAAATCATGAAAAAATCATTATTACTAACAACCCTATTACTTGTTGCATCATTTTCTTATGCAGAAGTATTAGATTTCACATCTGGCGTTACTATCGATACAAACTATGATACATTTGGTTCAACTGCTACTGAATCAGGTATTAGCTTTTCTGGTAGTGACCTCGGAAATGTCGTGAGTGCCTATTGGGATACTGCACAAGATTTAAGTTCTTGGGCCACAGCAACAGAAGCAATTATTTCAGGTTCCATGACAAGTGCTCCTACTTCAGTTTTTGATGTTATTCTTTATGACTCTAACTTCAATACAGTAACACTTAGTGGAGGTTCATGGGTTAATATAAGTAATGTAGGCAGTGATGCTCTAGTAATTCCAGCTAACAGTTTTGCTTGGAATGATGTTACAGCTTTTGACATTAACACTGGAGGCGCTGGTGAGACTGTTACTGGAACAATTACTAATATCTCAATCGTCCCAGAGCCATCAACATATGCGTTGATTGCAGGTTTTGCTGCATTCTTATTCGTAGCGATCCGTCGCCGCAAATAACGTCATTGGCATACCAAACATTAATTAAGATTTCCCTTAATTTCAAAGCTCCAGAATTTCTGGAGCTTTTTCTTTAATTCAATTAAGAGTAAAAATTGTGGAATTAAAATGTTTGGGCTTTAATATTTCAGTATAGCTGTTAATGATACAATCTTAACTATTTGAAACATTTTAACATACATGATTATGAGATTTTTACTTTCTACTTTTACGCTTACCGTATTATTATTCAGCACTCTGATTGCTGATAACACACAAAAAGCTTCTGATAAAGCTTCTGATCCAGTTGATCAAGCTGTGAATCAGGCCTCAAATGAAGAAGCAATGCTTGAAATGCTTGGCTACATGACCGTCTATCGAGATGGCTTAAAAGAATTGGGATTTGGTGCAAATGAAGCGGAAGCGATTGCCCGTGGATTAAAAAAAGCCTTATCAGATGAGGTGATTGATCCTTCGTATCAAGAACGTATGGGCGAATTCCAAGCATTCATTGAAAAAAGAATCAATGCGACTCAAGCAATCCGAGAAGAAAAGCAGGTTGAACAATTTCAAGACAATATCGCAAAAGGTAAAGAGTTTCTCGAAGGTCTTGCTATGGATGCATCCGTTAAATCAACGCCTTCAGGTTTGTATTATAAAATCTTAAACAAAGGGAAAGCGAAGCGTGCAACATCTTCAGATACGGTGCGAGTCCATTACAAGGGCACACGAATTGATGGTACGGTCTTTGATAGTTCATACAATCGTGGCCAGCCTGCTGACTTTTCTTTACAGGGTGTCGTGCCAGGATTTTCTGAAGGATTAACCAAAGTCGGAGAAGGTGGGAAAATTATTTTATTCATTCCGAGTGATTTAGCTTATGGAGAAAATCCTAGGCCAGGTGGTGTGATTCAGCCTGGAGATACATTGATATTTGAATGTGAATTGATTAAGATAAATCCTTAATACCCGTGGTTTAATTCAGTTAATGGGAGACGAATTAAAAACAGTAAAAATAGGCCTTCTTGGTTTTGGTGTGGTTGGCCAAGGTGTTTGGAAAAATATTGAGCAAAATCGCTCGGCATTAGAAACACGATTGGGTGTAGAATTAAACATCAACAAAATTGTCGTGCGAAATTTAAATCGAGAGCGATTAATTTCAGTACCTGAAACTATCTTAACCACAAACGCAAATGAAGTATTAGAGGATGACAGTATTGATATCATTTGCGAATTGATTGGCGGCACGGATGAAGCTTTAACTTATACGGAAGAGGCTTTGAAAAGGGGTAAAATAGTAGTGAGTGCCAATAAAGCGCTGATCTGTGATCACGGTGAAAGCTTATTCGAATTAGCTAGACAACACGGTGGGCATTATTTTTACGAAGCTTCAGTCGCAGGCGGAATTCCAATTATTAAAACAATGCGTGAGGCACTCATAGCGAATCGTTTTAGTTTGATTTTTGGCATCTTAAATGGAACATCCAATTATATTCTCACTCGTATGGAGCGGGAGGGATTAAGCTTCGAGGAAACACTAGGCGATGCGAGAAAATTAGGCTATGTGGAAGCAGATGAATCTTTAGATTTAGATGGCATTGATGCCGCTCATAAGCTCGTGATTTTAAATTATTTAGCCCATGGTATATGGGTGAATTTGAAAGATATTATCTGTGAAGGTATTCGCTCCATTTCCAAAGAAGATATAGAAATTGCTCGTCAATTAGGCTATAAGATTAAGCTGATTGGGGTTATTGCTAGAGATTTTTCTCATAATTCAGTATCGGTTCGCTTGCACCCAGCTTTGATTGCTAAGACGGAAACTTTAGCGGAGGTTAATGAGGTGTATAATGGGGTGAGCGTAACGGGTGATGTTGTGGGTACAACGGTTTTGATTGGTCGTGGTGCTGGGCAAGATGCGACATCCAGTTCAGTGATTAGCGATATAGCAGATGCGGTATCTTTATTGAAAGGTGAAGCCTCCACGGGACGCCATACGAGTGTTGATCCAAAAGCTTGTCCGGATGAAATTACTTTGGAATTAAGTCCTCCAGACCGACTCGAAGGACGTTATTACTTCCGCTTTCATGTTAAAGATGAGGAGGGGGTCTTAGCTGAAATTTCAAATATTTTTGCCAAGCATCATATTAGCTTCGCGACAGTGAACCAAAAAGAATTGTCCGATAATTCGGCTTTGATCATGGTAACAACTCATAAAAGTTCAGAAGTTTCTGTTTTAGCCGCTTGTGAGGCAGTTAAACAATTGGGCTCATTTATGGCAGATCCAGTTTACTTAAGAATTTTTAATCCAGAGGATTATTCAGCCTGATTAACCCAAATTAATTTATATGATAAGGGCATTTGCCTTTGGATTTTCGACTATTTTGGTCCTGCTCTAGGGGAGAAGCTTGGTAAAAGAAATTTGTATGTTGAACCACAGTTGGATCAAACTCTTGACTGAATGTAGGAGTTTGTGATGCAGATATCGGGGGTACAAGCCACGACCAATCTCCAGTCACTGGGCATTTTGATTTAGCTTCGTTTTCACAAAATTTTTCAAACTGACGCGTTAATGCATGATGATCACCGATTTTAATTTTTTTGCGATCAAAGCTATGGAGGACTGCTCGGTTTAATTCTATGATTACTCGGTCTCGCCAAAGGCTGCGATTACTTTTTGTATCGAGATGGAAAATTTCGGCTATTTTGGGTAAGTAATTATAGCGATTTTCATCGGCTAAGTTTCTTGCACCGATTTCTGTTCCCATATACCAGCCATTAAAAGGGGCACAAGGATAGTGGATGCCTCCTATTTTTAGTGCCATATCCGATAAAATAGGCGTGCTATACCATTTTAATCCAAGTTCTTTAAAAGCTATGTTTTCTGGGTGCTCAATTTCAACTTCAGTGAGTAGGTGAGGTTTTTCTTCTAAAACAGGATAAGGATCCTGAATTTCTCCATCAATCTGTATCCACCATGGCATTGGCGTAAATTGAGTTTTCTCTTGTGGTTGCCAGCCGTGCTTTTCGAGTGCTTCAGTGAATTTTAAGCTATGTGGATCTCCGAGTACCGCACCATCATTCTTTTTAAAGCCAGCATAGCGAATTAATTGGTGATTGAGAATGCGTACGGGATCAGAGGATTCAGGAATATTGCTTTTGGGAGCAAATATGGTGACGGCACTTTTAATAGCTCCTTTATTAAAAGAATAGACAAGATGATCTTCTAGGGCTTTCAGAATCGTCTCTTTTGTATTCAGTGTGCGACAGTCAAAAACGTCGAGTTGTCTCCAAAAATGTCGTCCTATGCAACGATTACTGTTTCGCCAGGCTAGTTTAGCTCCAAAAGTCAGTTCTTCCTTGGTGTGACGGTAAGTTCCCGTTGTTTCAATACTTTGCTTTATGGAACTCAGTCTTTGTTTCCATTTTTCCGCATTAGACGGACAGTCTTCAAACTGTTGCATTGACGAAATGAAGGCTTCAGCTTGTATGTAAAGATCTTGCATATTATTATTATTCTACAAATGGTTATTTAAATTACAAATGCTTTGCTGTTTCTTTTGTTTTTGACTGTTAGTGCGGACTTTTTTTTAGATTATTTAAACACTTTTAATTATTAGTATTTTATAAAGTTTATTAGCTATGGCTTTAATAGTTCAAAAATATGGTGGTACTTCCGTAGGTGATGTCGACCGAATAAAGAATGTCGCACAACGTGTAAAGGAAACCTATGAAGAGGGAAATTCTGTAGTGGTTGTGGTTTCCGCACGCTCTGGTGTTACAAATGATTTAATTTCTCGTGCTAAAGCTTTAAATCCTGAGCCAAATGATCGTGAGATGGATATGCTTTTGGCTGTCGGTGAGCAAGAGACGATTGCTTTGATGGCGATGGCTTTGCACCAACTCGGCTTGCCTGCAGTTTCTAGAACAGGAAGAGAAGCAGGAATTTTAACTGACCCGAATCATACTCGAGCACGAATTAAAGAAATTTCTGGTGGGGATATTCAAGAGCAATTGAATGCAGGAAAAGTGGTTATTTTAGCAGGCTTTCAAGGACATTCGGACACAGGTGCGATCACAACCTTAGGGCGAGGTGGATCTGATTTAAGTGCAATTGCAATTGCTGCCGCATTGAAGGCAGATATGTGTCAAATCTTTACCGATGTGGACGGAGTATATACGGCAGACCCAAGAGTGGTGCCTAATGCAAAAAAATTAAAGTGCATTTCTTATGAAGA
This sequence comes from Verrucomicrobiota bacterium, assembly GCA_027620575.1. Classification (GTDB taxonomy): domain Bacteria; phylum Verrucomicrobiota; class Verrucomicrobiia; order Opitutales; family Coraliomargaritaceae. The sequence goes on along the minus strand of JAQCDT010000037.1, from coordinate 3,548 downwards.
GATGTTAGAGTTAGCAAGTTCAGGCTCAAAAGTGATGCAAAATCGAGCGGTGGAGTTTGCCCAAAAGTTTAAAGTAAATTTTGAAGTACGTTCTAGTTTTAATCGTAACCCAGGAACTATTGTGAAAGAAGAAGTAAAATCTATGGAAGATGTTGTCGTGAGTGGTGTCGCTTTGGACAATAAACAAGCAAAGGTGGTTGTCAGTGATGTACCAGATCGACCGGGTGCTGCAGCTCAGTTGTTTCAATCATTGGCTCAAGCGGATGTTTGTGTGGATATGATTGTGCAAAATATCGGAAGGGAAGGGAAGGCGAATATGACCTTTACAGTTCCAAGAGATGATGTGTCTCGTTCTGAAAAAGCGGTTCAATCAGCATTTCCACAAGATTCGACAGGCACACAATTTGAATCTAGTGAGATAGCGATTGTTTCAATTGTAGGAGTCGGGATGCAATCGCATTCAGGAGTTGCAGCAACCTTGTTTGATACATTAGCAAAACATGAAATTAACATTCAGCTTGTGAGTACTTCCGAAATTAAAATATCTGTAGCGATTAGTCCAGAATCAGCAGAAAAAGCAACACGCTTAATTCATAGTGCCTATGGCTTAGATGCCGACGCTTAACGATTATTAAAAATGGAATATATAAGCACACGCAACCCGAATACTAAGGTATCGTTCAGTCAGGCGTTAGAGCATGGTCTTGCGCCTGATGGCGGTTTATACATTCCTAATCAACTTCTCGATTTAAAGCCGTTCCTTGATTCATGGAGTGCACTTTCCTATCCTGAATTATGCAAAGCGTTCTTTGCCCTCTTTGCTACAGATATTCCTAAACAGGCATTGGATGAAATTATCGATCGCTCGTATTTGAGTTTTGATGACCCCGCAATAGCTCCAATTCGTCAGCTAGATGAGAATTTATCAGTACTAGAATTGTTTCATGGGCCGACTTTGGCTTTTAAGGATTTTGCCCTTCAGTTTTTGGGAAACCTTTATGAATACCAAATTAAAACAACTGGAAAAAATATCGCAGTATTGGGTGCAACTTCAGGCGATACGGGTGCTGCAGCAATACACGGCTTACTCGGGAAATCGGGTGTGACTTCATTTATATTATATCCAAATGGTCGCATATCTCCTTTGCAGGAGCGACAAATGACCTGCACAGAAGCGTCTAATGTATTTCCTTTAGCGATTGAGGGTAGTTTTGATGATGCTCAAACTGCAATGAAAACAGTATTTGAGGACAGGGAATTTGCCGACGAGGTTGGTCTATCTGCAGTTAATTCAATCAATTTAGCGCGTATCCTTGCTCAATGTGTTTATTATTTATCCGCATTTTTTCGACTTCCTAAGGAAACACGAGAAGCTTTCACTTTTGTTGTGCCAACAGGTAATTTTGGAAATGTCTTAGCTGGCTGGATGGTTCAGCAGATGGGAGTTCCAATTAAAGGTTTTCAAGTCGCTACAAATCAAAATGATATTTTACATCGATTGTTTGAGACAGGAGTTTATGCACAAGAAGCGGTGGCACCGAGTTTAGCCCCATCTATGGATATACAAGTGGCTTCAAACTTTGAACGCTTTCTTTATTATGCAGTGAATGGCGATAGTGACAGCGTGTGTAATATTATTAAAACATTTAAAAGTACGGGAACTTTTGTTTTTGAAGATTTTAATCGTGATACTTTCACCAGTAGTCGAACATCAGATGAAGAAATTGCTTCGATTATTGAAAAAGTGTATCAAAAGTATGGTTATGTTGTGGATCCACATACAGCATGTGGCTTTGCCGAAACGATTAATGGTCCTGCAATTATCTTAGCCACGGCTCATCCAGCAAAATTTCCTGATACCATAGAAAAATCGATAGGCTTGGAGGTACTACATCCATCCTTAGAAAGTTTTAAAACAAAGCCTATTGTAAAATATTCGGTTGAGCCCAATCCCGAAGCGATTAAACAATTCATGCGAAAGCATCTATAATCAACGGATTTTAAAAATTATTTTCTTTAAATCGGCTTAAAGTACGCCTTTCTTTTTTTGAAGGCCGTCCTCTTAAAGTGTGATTTTTGTAGAGTTTTGCGTTAATTTGTCTTTCTTGCTGAAGAATTCGCTCTGCCGGTGATGTTTCGTCGGTACAGAATTCCTGTACTTTTTGCGCCCCCACGCGTTTTTCAATAAGTCCTTTTACTTTAAGCGTTAAGGTTATACCTCTTTTCCTAATTTTTAGTGTATCACCTATCCGAATCTTTGTAGCTGGTTTAGCTGACTGTTCATTGACTTTTATCGCACTTCCTCGGCAAGCTTCTGTGGCATCTGCTCGGGTTTTAAAGACTCTAACTGACCATAGCCATTTATCCAAGCGAACGTATTCAGGATCATCAGTCATGTCCGATAATATTTTCTTTAATTAAGCTATTGTGCATTCGCTCTAGTGCTTCAGATAATCGATCTTTAGAACAACCAAAATTGAGACGTAAATATTTTGAGTCTCCAAATGGGTTACCGTCCGATAAACCAATACCGTGTGCTTCAAAAAATTCTGCTGGCTTTTCTAGATTGAGTTTTTCAACATTTAGCCATGCGAGATAGGTCGCTTGCATTGGCTTGAATTCGATTTGCGGAATTTTGGTATCTAAGAAGTCTTTTAAATAATGATAGTTGCCTTCGAGATGAGCAAGAAGCGCCTGTCTCCAAGGTTCTCCAAAGTTATAAGCAGCTTCGCAAGCAGCATAGCCAAAGCAGTTGATTTCAGTGATGATTCCTCGTATGCATTTGTCAAATTGGTGCTTAAGTTTTGGATTTTCTATAATGCTGTAAGCACAAGCGAGTCCTGGGAGGTTATACGTTTTACTAGGTGCCATTAAAGTGATCGTACGATTCGCTAACTCTTGATCTATGCTGGCCGTGACATGATGCTTTACGCTAGAATCAAAAATTAAATCACAATGAATTTCGTCAGAGATCAGGATAAGATCATGGCGAGTGCAAAAAGAGGCGAGTTGTTTTAATTCAGTTTTTGAATATACACGGCCGATTGGGTTGTGTGGGTTACAAAGAATGAATATTTTTGTATTAGGTTGTATCGCTTTTTCCATAGCAGGAAAATCTAGCGTCCATTCTTCTTCCGAATTTAAGCATAGGGGAACGGTTATTAATTCTCTTTCGGCAAATTTAGGAGCGAGAAGAAACGGTGGATAGACCGGGGTTGCAGTCATTACAGAATCAGCTTTACTCGAAAAAGCATGGCAACACAAATTAATGGCCGGCACTAAACCAGGCAAAAAATTTATAAATTCTTTCTTTATAGAATAGAGATGTTCCCTTTCTAAATATTGGATAACTGCATCGTAGACGGAATCATAAGGAATGGTATAGCCAAATACTTTATGGTCTAAACGCTTTTTTAGTGCTTCAATGATTTCAGGCGCTGTTTCAATATCCATATCCGCGACCCATAAAGGTAAAACATCGTCAGGATAACGATCCCACTTTAATGAGCCGGTATGAGTTCTAGGGGGGCAGTCTTTGAAGTTATATG
>JAQCDT010000036.1 GCA_027620575.1 Verrucomicrobiota bacterium | reverse complement strand
GTGCCCCATCTTCAGTCGCTTCGCTCCTTACGTCGAACTGCGATCTCATCCCTTGTTCGCTTCGCGAATGATTTGTTTGCTTCGCAAATGGCGGAGAGAGAGGGATTCGAACCCCCGGAACCTTACGGCTCAATGGTTTTCAAGACCACCGCATTCGACCACTCTGCCATCTCTCCAGTCATTTAAGAAATTCTAGAGCTAGGGATTGTGCGACAACTTGCAAGCAGTTTATTTAGGAATTTTTTAAATCGCTTTTGTTGTGCCTATGCCTCTAGCATACGGTTATGAGTTTTGAGCCGATACTTTCTGGAACCGTCCCTTCTTTTAAAATTGCGGAAAACGATGAATTTCTAGCTTTTTTAGAAACGGCTCCATTGGCCAAGGGACATACCTTGGTGATTCCAAAACAGAAGGTAGAGTCACTTTTTGAGATGGAGGACAGTGCTTTGGGTCGTATACAGATATTTGCCAAGTCGGTGGCCTTGAAGCTCGAATCGGCGATACCGTGTCGGCGTATAGGCATGGCGGTGATTGGACTGGAGACGGCTTACGCCCACATCCATTTGATTCCTTTACAAACGGTTGAAGATATTGATTTCACCCGTGAGAAATTGTCACCGAGCGAAGAGGACCTAAAAGCGATTCACCAAGAGATCGTGGGCTAGTTGCTAAAAGAGGGCACGGTCTAGGTTGCGGTATTGTATGGCTTCCAGTAGGTGCTTTTCGAGAATAGGTTCTGAATCATCTAGGTCAGCTATGGTGCGTGCGACTTTAAGTATGCGATCGTAGGCTCTGACGGAGAGTTTGAGTTGATGCATTGCATCGTGGAGTAATTGCAATTGAGCGTCGTCGAGTGAGCAGTGTGTTTTAAGTTCCTGAGAAGTCATATGTGCATTGCATTGTTGGTAAGCGAGTGGCTTGTGGGCAAAGCGTTGTGTTTGTTGGGCTCGTGCTTTTTGACAGCGGATGCGGATGCTTTTTGAGTCTTCGCTGCCTTGGGTACTTTGGATTTCTTTGATGGTGAGTGATGGGGCTTCAACATGAAGGTCGATGCGATCGAGGAGGGGTCCACTGATGCGTGAACGATAACGGGCGATTTGTTGAAGGCTGCATCGGCATGGGCGTTTTGGGTCGCCATGGTAGCCACAGGGGCATGGGTTCATTGCGGCTATGAGCATGAAGGATGCGGGAAGGGTGATTTTTGCCTGACTGCGGGAGATGCTGACGGTGCCTTCTTCGAGAGGCTGTCGCATGACTTCAAGGGTGGAGCGTTTGAATTCTGGGAGTTCATCGAGAAAGAGGACTCCGTTGTGAGCGAGGGAGATTTCTCCGGGCTTGGGAAAGCTGCCGCCACCCAGTAAGGCGACATCACTTGTGGTGTGGTGTGGCGCACGGAAGGGACGCCTTGGATATTTGGGATCAAATTCTTGTGAATATCCTGAGGCCGAATGAATAGAGAGAATTTCTAAATATTCGTCTAGGGTTGGTTGGGGCATGATGGTAGGGATGCGTTTAGCAATCATTGATTTACCCGAGCCTGGACTTCCAATGATGAGCAGATTGTGATTTCCGCTGACGGCAATTTCTACGGCTCTACGAACGGAGTGCTGTCCTTTGACATCGGAAAAATCGAGGTCGTGGTGGTTTGGTGGGTGATTGGGCTGGGTGCGGATCGAATATTTGGGTAGAGGCTGAAGGCACTCGGGATTCTGAAGAAATTCAACGGCTTGGCTTAAAGTTTGTATGGGGTGGACGGCGATTCCTTCAATGAGGTTAGCTTCCTCTGCGGTGGCTTCGGGTAAAAGTACCCCTTTGAGCTTTAATTTTTTTGCGAGTTGAGCCATAGCCAATCCACCTTTGATCGGTCGAATCGCTCCTGATAGACTGAGCTCACCTGCGATTAGGTAGTCTTTGAGGGTTTCGTTTAAATCGTGTTTGGGTTACTGGATTTGCTGAGTGGCGGCTAATAGGCATAGTGCAATCGGTAGATCGTAGGCGGGGCCTTCTTTTTTTAAATCGCCTGGTGCGAGGTTGATGGTGGTTTTTGTATTGGGTGCTTGAAACCCGCAGTTGTCTAATGCGGACAGTACACGATCTTGGGATTCTTTGACGGCCGAGTCGGGCAATCCAACGAGTATATATCTGAGTTCACCTCGTTCACCACTATTGACTTCGATTGTTATGACTTCGGCTTGAACTCCAATAAGGGCGACTGAATAGGTAACAGCTAACATGAAAAAAGCAGATAGAGAAATAAATGAATTATTTAGCTATTTTAAATAACGTTATTATTTTTTTTCTTATTGTGTCGATCTTTTTCCATAGATTTCTTTGTATTGAAGGGTTGAAGATCGCAATTACAGGAGGAATTGGCTGTGGAAAATCTACAGTACTCAAATATTTAGAAGCCAATGGTGTGGCTTGTTTGTCGGCGGATGCGGTGGTACGCCGTCTCTTGTCCGAGGATAGTGGGGTGATTGAGTCGGTGATCGAGCATTTTGGTGAAGCAGTGAAAAATGATCAAGGATCGGTGGATCGTAGGGCCTTAGCAAAAATTGTTTTTCAATCAAAGTCGGAGTTGGAATGGCTGGAATCTGTTTTGCATCCGCTTGTGCGAGCGTCCTGTGAGGCCTTTTTGAGGGTGCATCATGCTGAACCTGCCTGTGTCGAAATTCCTTTATTATTTGAAAAAAGACTTGAAAAAGACTACGATTTGATTGTTTCTGTTATTTGTACCGATGCTAATGCGAATAATCGCCTACGAGACAAAGGCTATTCGGAGACCGATATTGCCTTTCGCCGTCAGCAGCAATTACCCAATTCAATCAAAGCAGAACAATCGAACATTGTATTGAGTAATGACGGTTCGCTGAAATTTTTAGAACAACAAATGACTACACTTTTATCCTACCTTAAGCAACACGCTGTTTAGTATCTACGAGTGATATTTTTTGAGCGGAATGCGTAGTGGAGGGAGTGGGTCCCAATAAAATAGTTTTTTCATACACAATAATTCTATGAGTAAAGATGATTTAAAGGAAAACGAGGAAGTGGTATCTGAAGAGAATATGACTTCTGAAGAAGTCGCACCAAAGAAAAAAGCAGTGCGTAAAAGAGCCGCAGCGAAAAAAGATGTGGTGGATGCCGATGCGGATGCTGGTGTCGATGCAGGCGAGAATGGCCGATTCGAATTTTCTCCCGACGATGAATCGAGTCGTGCAGAGGAGGCAAAGACTTCAGAAGGGCACTCTGAGAAAGCATCGGAAGCCTCGGAAGCAAAGGAAGGAAGCACTTACGAAAACAAGTCATCGCATAGAAAGCAAAATGCAGGTGGCAATAATCGTTCAAAAAATGCGAATCGCAACAATGACCGAAGCGGCAAAAATAATCGCAATAAGCGTCCGCAAAATAATAACAAACGAGGCGGGAAACGTCCGAATGCTCGCTGGCAAAAGAAGGGTCGAGGCAACAGCAATGAACTCGATCTAATTGAATTTGATGCTTACTTAGAGCATGAGTCTTTGAAGACTTTTGAGTCAATCAAAGCATTTTATACCGCTTATGGCTCTTCTGATGAAGTGTATGATTATGATCGTATTTATAGCTTGGATTTGAATGAGCTTCGTGCCGAGTTGGATTCTGCCTCGATTGATTTAGAAGGGCATAATAATCGTCAAAGTATGATTCAGGCTTTATCGAATAAAGCTTTTGAGGCCAAACAGAAGGTGGTGACTACAGGAGTCTTAGATATTCCTGAAGATGGACTAGGTGGTTTCTTGGTTTATGAAATCGATAGCTATCGAATTAAGCTTTTAAATGCTTATGTGCCACAGGCCTTTATCGACCACTATGGTTTGCAGAAAGGACATATTATCCAGGCGCAATTGCACGAAAAAGTAGAGGGTGCGAATTGTTGCTTTGCCGTGCATATCGAAACCGTGATGGATGAAGCCCCAGAAAAGGTGGCGGAGTGGGAAACCTTTACCGATCGTGTACCTTATTATCCTTTAGATCGTATTATTTTGGAGTCGGATATCGTGCCAGATAAAGAAAATCTGCCGATGCGAGTTGTGGATTGCTTAACGCCAATTGGGTTTGGTCAGAGAGGCTTAATCGTAGCTCCACCGAGAACTGGGAAGACGGTTCTTATGCAGGGCATCGCTAATTCTTTGCAAATTAATTACCCAGAAGCCCATTTGATTATTTTGCTCATTGATGAGCGTCCTGAAGAAGTGACAGACTTTAAGCGTAAGGTGAAGGGTGAAGTGATTAGCTCAACCTTTGATGAGTCGGCCGATAGTCATGTGCATGCGGCTGAAGTGGTGATTGAGAAAGCACGACGTATGGTCGAGGTGGGTAAAGATGTGATTATTCTTTTGGATTCGATTACTCGTTTGGCTCGTGCATATAATACAGCGATGCCGAGTTCAGGTAAGATTTTATCGGGTGGTGTTGAAGCGAATGCTTTGCAATTGCCTAAGCGTTTCTTTGGTTCGGCTCGAAATATCGAAGATGGCGGAAGCTTAACCATCATTGCAACTGCCTTGGTCGAAACAGGGAGTAAGATGGATGAGGTGATCTTCGAAGAATTTAAGGGGACTGGTAATATGGAACTGCACCTCGATCGTGCCTTATCCGATAAACGTATTTTCCCTGCCTTGAGCATGGATAAAAGTGGCACTCGTAAAGAGGAACTTTTATACCACCCAGATGAGATTCAGAAGATTTATTCCTTGCGTCGTGCGATGAAAGGAATCCCGTCCGAAGATGCTATGGAAATGCTTATTCAAAGAATCAAAAAGACTTCAACCAATGTAGAATTTTTGATGAGCGTGGCACGATAAAGGAAAAGTTGGGCTTAATTGTAGAAAAAATTACATAAAATTACACATTTACTTGATTAAATGGGCAATTTTGTATTTTGCTTATCTCTTAAACCTTTTTGCAGACCCCTTTAAATGACTTCAGACGACGAATTTATCATTGAACTTCTCTTAAGAAAGAATGCAGTCACTGACACTGCGGTTCAATCGGCTCGAGAGGCTATTGAGGAGGAAGGAGAAGTGGTTACCGATACTTTGCTATTGGAACGCCTTACCGATGATTTAAATATTCCGACTGAGCAAGTTTTGGGCTTGTTGGCGGATGAGTTTAATATGGAAATCGGTCATGTGAATGAAGTACTTCTCGTGGACGAAGTTAAGGAATTTTTCCCCTATAATATTGTTCAGAAATATAAGATTTTCCCTTTATCAATTAATGATGCAGAAGCAGAGATTGCGATTTCTGATCCATTCAATTTAGATACAGTAGACAATATCAGTCACATGTTGAATCGCCCATTGATCGTGCGCTTGAGTTCGCTCAGTGAAATTGAGAATGCGATTAATGCGAACTACGATGAAAGTTTAGATTCAATCAATGCCGCATTTGCTTCGGCGACCGAAGCCCTTTCTGGAGATGGGGGACAGGCTGTGGTGCTTGGCGATGGAGAAGACAGTCCAATTGTTCGCTATGTTCAAACAGTGATTACTGAAGCACTCAATCGAAGAGCTTCAGATATTCATATGGAGCCACTTGAAACACGTTTTCGGATTCGTTTTAGAATTGATGGTGTCTTACATGAAATCGAAAACCCACCGAAACGTTTACAGCCTACTTTGCTTTCAAGAATTAAATTGATGGCGAATGTGAGTATTGCGGAAAAGCGTATTCCACAAGATGGTCGTATCGGTATTGATGTGGGTGAAAAATCGATTGATTTACGTGTATCGGTTTTGCCGACGGCTCATGGTGAGAGTATCGTTATGCGTATTTTAGATAAGGAAGCATTGAACCTCGGTCTTCCTCAATTGGGCTTCTTTAGTGATGACCAAGCAAATTTTGAACGTGTGATTTCATTGCCTGATGGCGTATTTTTGGTGACGGGTCCAACCGGTTCAGGTAAATCAACAACCTTGTATTCAGCCCTTAATTACATCAATCACCCTGATCGTAAGATTATCACTGTTGAAGATCCGGTTGAATATGAAATGAGTGGGATTAATCAAGTGGGTGTGAAGCGTGATGTCGGTATGACTTTCTCTGCAGCCTTGCGCTCAATGCTTCGACAAGCACCTAATATTATCATGGTGGGTGAGATTCGTGATAAAGAAACCGCTGAAATTGCGATTAATGCATCGCTTACGGGTCACATGGTATTCAGTACTTTGCACACCAATGATGCACCGAGTGCGGTGAGTCGTTTGGTCGATATTGGTATTAAGCCTTTCTTGGTGTCGGCATCGATTCGCTCGGTTTTGGCTCAGCGACTCGTGCGTAAGATATGTCCGAAATGTAAAGAGAGCTCGGTTCCTGAAGGACGCTTATTGAATTCGTTAGGGATTCGTCCAGATCAAATCGCCAATGCGACCTTCATGAAGGGTACGGGATGTGAGCATTGTAACCAAACAGGATACCGTGGCCGAATCGGAGTTTTTGAAATGTTTAATGTCAATGAAGAGATTGAACAGATGATTTACGAAGAAGTGAGTTTGGTGGCTTTAAGAGAGCGTTCTCGTGAGATGGGTATGCGCACTATGCGAGAGGATGGGATTCGTAAAGTTTTGGCGGGCGTAACCACTCCAGATGAAGTTTTGAAAACCACGGTGAATAATTCAATATAAGAGACTTTTAATTTAACTGAACAAGCGATGTTTGAAGATCATAACGATTCCATATACGATATTTTAAAATCGGCTCCAAATATTGACTCTGCTTTATTAATGGAGCTGAGAGAGACCTTTATTCAAACAGGCAAATCGCTTGCTGATTCGGTTATCGATGGAGATTTATTAAATCGTGAACAGTTGCTAAAAATGTCTGCAGCGTATCTTGATTGCGAATACGAAGCAAATTTACCTGAATATGTCCCAGCGGAGATAGCAGAAATATTAGATCCATCAGTTGCTTTGATGTATGGGGTGATTCCTGAAAAGGTCACAGATCATAGTGTCACCTTCTTTGCGGTCGATCCTTTCAATGGTCATATAATCAATGACCTGACCTTTAAGCTGAACAAAGATGTTTCTTTAAAGGTGGCGGATCCAGACAAGGTAGAGAAATTACTCAATTCCACTTATGAAGATGAAAATGCATCAGTGGGTGAATTGCTCGGTGAGATTGGCAGTGGTTTTGATGTTAAAGAGGATGGGGCATCCGATACCGAATTATCGGATTTAGCGAATCAAACTCCGATTATTCGTTTTGTTAATTTAGTGCTTAAGCAGGCGATTAAGGATAAAGCATCAGACGTGCATTTTGAGCCTTTTGAAGATGTGTTCCGTATCCGTTATCGTATTGATGGTGCTTTATATGAGATGGCACCTCCGCCAAGAAATTTAGCGGTTCCCGTGATTTCTCGTATTAAAGTTTTATCCAATATGAATATTTCTGAGAATCGGATTCCTCAGGATGGACGTATTAAAATGACGATTGCGGGTCGTCCCGTAGATCTTCGTGTATCCACTTTGCCAACTGCTTACGGCGAGAGTGTGGTGCTTCGTATCTTGGACAAGTCAGTAGTGAATTTGGATTTAGAGGCCTTGAGTTTGCCGTCGGATATAATGAGTTCAATTCGTGACTTAGTGGCGAGACCGAACGGTATTTTTGTGGTTACTGGGCCGACTGGTTCAGGTAAGACCACCACTTTGTACAGTGCTTTGCGCGAAGTGAATCAGGTGGATACAAAGATTTTAACGGCAGAAGATCCTGTAGAATATGAAGTGGATGGGATTATGCAGGTTGCGGTGAATCACCAAGTCGGCTTAGACTTTTCTAAGGCACTTCGTTCATTCCTTCGTCAAGACCCTGATAAAATAATGATTGGGGAAATTCGTGACCTTGAGACGGCACAGATTGCGGTGCAGGCATCTCTGACTGGTCACGTTGTGTTAAGTACTTTGCACACCAATGATGCTCCTGGAGCGGTGACTCGACTCATTGATATGGGGCTAGAACCCTTTTTGATATCGGCATCCTTAGAGGCGGTATTGGCTCAGCGTTTGGTTCGTCGTATTTGTAGCAAGTGCAGATGTTCCTATGAGCCTAGCCAAGATATTATGGATGTCTTGGATGTAGATCCATTAGAAATTGCCGATAAGAATTTTTATTTTGGCGAGGGGTGTGAAGAATGTAGCCAGACTGGATACAAAGGACGAATTGGATTATTTGAAATGATTATCGTATCCGATGCAATTCGTGATTTAATCAATAATCGAGCACCTACTTTACAAATTCGACAAAAGGCTCTTGAGCAAGGTATGCGTGGCTTGAGGGACGATGGATTGCGCGGAATTTTTGACGGAAATACCACAATTGAAGAAGTATTAAAGTACACCTAATTGTCTTATGCCAAAATTTAAATATAAAATAATCAAGAAGAATGGAGCGAATAAAACGGGTACAATCGAAGCCGATTCCGCTGCTGAAGCAAAATCAAAACTGAGTAAAGGTGGCGATATGATTACAAATCTATCTGAGGTGGCAGGTAGTAGTGGAAAAAGGTCAGGAAAAAAATCAGCTAAGAAGGGTCGAGAAATCAGCTTATCCTTAGGCAAGGTGATCAAGGAAGAGGAACTGACCGTATTCACTCGTCAGTTGGCAACATTATTAGAGGCGGGCTTGCCTTTACTTAAGTCGATTGATGTGATGATAAGACAAGAGCCCAATAAACGCTTTAAGGTTGTCTTAGAAAAGATAGCCGAAACGATACGTTCTGGAAGTCCGTTTTCCGATGGATTGGCACAACACCCGAAAGTATTTGACCGTCTTTATGTGAACATGGTGAAAGCTGGCGAAGCGGGTGGTGTTTTAGAATTGGTGCTTGCTCGTCTTGCGGGCTTTAAAGAAAAAGCAATGAAGACGAAGAAAAAGGTACAATCTGCGATGGTGTATCCTTTCGTGGTTGTAGGTGTAGCGGTGTCAATTGTGGTTATGTTGATGGTGGTCGTTGTACCAAAGTTCCAAGGTATTTTTGAAGATATGCTAGGGGGTGCGGCGTTACCTTGGCCCACTCAATTGGTGATCAATATCAGTGACTTTTTACAGGAGCAGATCCTTGCTTCGATACTGATCGTGGTGTCTTCTTATCTACTCTTTAAATTATTTCTTAAATCTCCCATTGGTTCTCGTTTGTACAATGGCTTAGCGATTAATCTACCAAAGGTAGGGGATCTTGTGCGTAAAGTGAATATCGGGCGGATCACTCGTACTTTTGGTACTTTGTTATCCAGTGGTGTTCCGATTTTGCAGGCATTGAATATCACTAAAGATATTACAGATAATTATTATTACTCAACCGCCTTGGAAAGAGTGCACGATAAAGTTCGTGATGGAGAGCCGCTCTCTGCCCCTATGGAACTGGAATCGGTTTTTCCTAACATGGTGACGAGTATGGTCGATGTTGGAGAAGAAACAGGCGAGTTGGACAAGATGCTCAATCGAATAGCAGATAATTACGATGAGGATGTGGATAATGCGGTCGCTGGAATCACCTCAATTATTGAGCCTATTATGATTGTATTTTTGGCCTTGGCTGTGGGCTTTATTGTTATTGCCTTGTTCTTGCCGATTGTTGAGATCATCCAGCAGTTAACAGGCTGATGTGCTAGAAGACGATGTCTTGGCTCATCTTTTCTATTTTTGAATTATAGTATAGCCAAGGGAACGCTTTTTAATAATTTAACAAAATATGATAGATTTAGT
>JAQCDT010000035.1 GCA_027620575.1 Verrucomicrobiota bacterium | reverse complement strand
CCTTTTTCCGTATTAATAAGCTCCATAAATGAATTCCACCTTACAGTATATGTTCAAATCTAAACAATCTAAAAAATAATAAAAACATCGCTTGACTTCAATTTATCCCTTTCTACTGTTGCAGATTCCAAAGGGGTAGTAGCTCAGTTGGTTAGAGCGCCTGCCTGTCACGCAGGAGGCCGCGGGTTCGAGTCCCGTCTATCCCGCCACTTTGAAAAACCCGTAGTACTGAAATACTATGGGTTTTTATTTATACCGCTCGAGTATGTGCATCCGCTTCGATTAATTCCATGAATTCTTTCATAGCCGTGCCCACTTCTGATTGAATCTCAGACAATGTGTCATCCTTCGATAAAGCTTTTTGCCCAAAGACATAAAATTTTATCTTTGGCTCGGTGCCTGAACCACGAACAGCAAAGCTGAAGCCATGACTACATTCTAAAAAGAAAAAATCTTGTTTCGATATCAGTTCTCCATCTTCGTCGTAAATATCGCTGACACCAAAATCTTTCACGGAATTCACTTTAATTTCCCCAAAGGTCTTCGGTGGATTTTCTCGATAAGATTTTAAAATATTAGCAATCTTTTGAGCCCCTATAGCGCCTTCATAAAAAATATTGATCATTTTTTCAGCGAAGAAGCCATGCTTCAAATAAAGCTCATTCAAGGCCTCCATAACGGTTACATTTTCTGACTTATAATACGATGCCATTTCAGCAAATAATATCGCTGCCCCATTTGCGTCTTTATCTCTGACTACATCATGAGCCAAATAGCCATAACTTTCCTCACCTCCGCAGACAAAATAGGTCGCATAATCCATCATAATATCTGCTCGCACATCCGGATCAGTCGTATCATAATGGATAGTGATGCCTTCCGCTTCTTTATACTTTGCGGCCATCTCCTCCTCGTAATTGGCTAATTTTTTACCAATCCATTTAAAGCCAGTTAAAGTATTCACCACCTTGAGACCATGTGCCTTCCCTATCGCATCTTGCATAGGTGTAGTCACAAATGTTTTGATTAACGCTGCATTTTGACTGCCTTCTTCGGGCAATATGTTTCGCTCTTTCAAAGTTTTAATTCGGTAATCTGCCAACAATGAACCAATCTGATTTCCTGAAAGCAGTTTCATTGCACCATCTATATCTCGTACCGCAACCCCCATACGGTCAGCATCTGGATCGGTTGCGATCACCACATCCGCGCCGACAAATTCAGCTTTATCCAAAGCCATCTTCAAAGCTGACGCATTTTCTGGATTTGGTGAAACCACGGTTGGGAAGGCAGAATCCATAAGCTCTTGTTCCTCCACACTATATACTTTGATGCCCATTTCTTTAAGTAAAGGAACCGAGATGATTGATCCCGTACCGTGTATGGGAGAAAAAACGACCTTTAAACTATCTTCATCTTCTGAAGCTTCATTTGACAAAATTTCTTTCAAGAGAGCTTTATAAGCATCATCAGCTGATTGACCTAAGGTAATCACTCCTTCTAAACGCTTTTCTAAAAATGGAATCGTTGTGGATAAATCCACTGCATTCACTGCATCAACGATGCTTTCTGCGTGAGGAACCACTACCTGTGCACCGTCAGCAAAATAAACTTTAAACCCATTATCATGATATGGATTGTGACTTGCCGTAATAACCGCCCCGCAATGCGCATTATAGTGACGTACTGAAAAACTCAATTGAGGAGTGGATCGAGCATCTTCAAAAATAATCGCTTGTCCGCCTAGCTGATTCCAAGTTGATGCACATAGTTCACAAAAATGGCGTGAAAAATAACGAACATCATGAGCGATAACGAATCTAGGAATATCGATACTTCCTTTAGATTTTAAATATTCGGATACATAATGATATAGACCTATTGTCGCTTTGATTATCGTAAAATCATTCAATACATTGGTACCCACTGCAGGCTTTAAAGGAGTCTTCACTTTACCTTCTTCTAGCTCATAGCTAGTGGATATTCTGCCAATTGTCCGTCCACGCATACCGCCAGTACCAAAAGCAAGATTACGATAAAAACGGTCATTCAATTCCTCCCAAGCATTCTCTGTGATTAATTCTTCAATCGAAGCTTTCACCCATTTGGGCATAAAATCCGATTCTAACCAATAACGAATATGCTCTGCTGAACTTTCAAATAATTCACCTTTTGCTTTGGCGTTTAACAATGCTTCTTCTAAACTCATTCTTCTATTCTATAATTGTTCCTGATTGAATACTAGGCTTATCGCTTAAACTATTCCATTGATTAATAAAATCATCTTTGTCCATAGCAAAGCGATAATTGATTTCAAACGGAAAATCTTTTGCTTCTAAGCTTTCAGAATTTGAGGCTACTTCCACTCCCACCGCCTTTAGCCAACGAATTGCCTGCTTTAACAGATCATTCTGACAGGATTCAGGAGAATCAATTCCCTCAGCATTTTTTACTGGACTGAAATTATCATTTCTAAGGCCTTCTACAATCACTGGATTATTCGCTTTAGATAAGGCATCAAACACAAACATTTCAAACTTCACCCCATTAGCCTTTTCAGGCACTTCTCGAACTCCCGATGCATTGATAAAGGGAATTTTTTTTAAAGCTTTATGATACGGTAGTTTATCCTCACTCGAAGTACTTCCAACGCGCTCAATAAAATCACGGTCAAATAAATGAATAGCAACACTTCCTGAACGGAAAAGAATACCACCCTCCTCGTCTAATTGCTCCTGCATTGCTTCGGGCATATCACTATATTCTACAACAAGATTGCTTCCCTCATATTGACAAAACACACCTACTTTTTCCAAAGGATAGGCTTTAGGAATCATCTTACTCGATAATTCCGATTGGTTTAAAATATGGAAGCCAATAAAAGCAGGGTCGATACATGGAACTAATGGATTATCTACTTGAAAATAACTGAGAATATCAATGCCTTCACTGCGCATTTTTTCGATCGCTCCACTATCCACAAGCGCTCGCAGGGATCCTCCATGACCATTAGGCGTCATGACACATTGACCTTTTTCTTCGAGAAGCATTTTTCCATTGAGATCCACCGCAGGAAACAAAGCTTGAGAAAAGAAAAAGAGCGACTCTTTAGGCATCCCAAAATAATTATTGGCTTCAAAAGCCTCGATCGTAGCTTCGTGATTGATTTCGCTAGTCATAATAAACCAAGGAATTCGCACA
The DNA here is from genome assembly GCA_027620575.1 of Verrucomicrobiota bacterium. Lineage (GTDB taxonomy): Bacteria > Verrucomicrobiota > Verrucomicrobiia > Opitutales > Coraliomargaritaceae. The sequence continues at coordinate 6,571 of JAQCDT010000035.1, read as the reverse complement.
CCGTAACGCTCACTCGCACGAGTGATTTTATTCGCAAAGACTTCAAATAAGGATTTATCGCTCAAAGGTGTGATTGAGAAAGTTCCCTTAGGGCCCTCGTACCCAAGACGAGTTCCTTGCCCACCTGCTACCGTGAAAGCAGCAACACGGCCTTCCTTAATAGCCTTTTCACCCTTAGCTTTTGCTTGTTCCCACAATGCCGTATCGCCTCCATTTTCAGGCAAAGGAATATAGTCTGCTGGCTTTAAAGCATCCCAATCAAGATCCGCATCTTTTTCATTGGCTAAAACAAGGCGATCTACTTGTGACTGAAATTCATTTAAATCAATTGACTGAATTTGCTTTAGTAATCCCTCATGCTCGGCTTTATTTAATTCCGAATAAAAATTTAAAATATGATCCTGCCCTAACTCGCTCAGCTTTTCCTTTATCTCGCTCACTTTGTTCGATATTCCCATGAGAAACTTTGCTATTCAATTTCCTTAAAGAATCAAGGGATATATGGCTAACAAGGTAAATTTCACCAATTAGTCATTAAAGCGGAATAATAATTCGTCGGGTCGAGCATAGCCCAAGCGTTGCCGTGCCACTCTTTCGAGAAACTCATCATCTTCAAGTAGGCGTTTAAAATAGGCTTCCTTCCTCTTGAATTCACTTTCCGCCTCTAAAAGCCTTAATTCCAAACGGCTTTCTCGCATCTGAAAATTCTTCAGCTCATTGTAGGTACGAATAACCAAACCAGAGAAGAAGATGATTAAAAGCACCAAAACCAACACAGGCATAGTGAACCATAAACTAGTTCGATTCAGTAGCCTTGTGAGTTTACTTAACATATTTTTAATTAAAGCAAAATTACAGTCGCAGGAAAAGCGAAAAAAAGTCTCACCTGCTTTTGAATGATTTTGTCCTAGGCTTTCTTAGGCTTCTTTGGATGCTTTCTATTCGGATATAAAGTCTTACAGAGTTCACAAACGAGGCCCTGACACATTCTAGCTTTGCAAAATTCACGACCATAAAATATGATTTGCAGGTGCAATTGATTCCACCGCTCTTCAGGGAAAAGTCGTTTTAAATCACGCTCGGTTGTTTGAACATTTTTTCCGGAGGTCAGCCCCCAAAGCTGAGCCAAACGATGAATATGTGTATCCACGGGAAAAGCAGGAACGCCAAAAGCTTGAGACATAACCACCGATGCAGTTTTGTGTCCAACCCCTGGTAATGCCTCAAGAAGCTCTAATCGCTTCGGAACTTCTCCATCGTATTCTTTGACCAGTATTTTTGATAAATTGAAAATCCCTTTTGATTTCATTGGGGCGAGGCCACAGGGACGAATAATATCGGCAATGATCTCTTGAGATAATTGGCTCATGGCAAAAGGGTTGTCGGCCTTGGCAAACAACTTAGGGGTAATCTGATTTACCCTTATATCTGTACATTGTGCAGATAATAAAACAGCGATCAGCAAAGTATAAGGATCTTTATGATCAAGGGGAATGGGTGTTTCGGGATACTTTTTATTTAAATAATCGTCAACAAAGGCGGCTCTTTCTTTTTTTGTCATAGCAATTCCGATGCTCCTACTGATCCAGTTTGACTGTACTCGATTCAATTGAGGTACACTTATTGGGATAATCTAAATTAAAATGTAGTCCCCTGCTTTCTTTTCTATTCATTGCACATTTCACGACCAATTTTGCCGTAGTAATCATATTTCTTAATTCAAGCAAAGAAACATCTACTTTAAAATTCCAGTAATATTCATTGATTTCGGATTCTAAATTAATCAAGCGACTCCAAGCTCTCTTCAATCGTTTATCCGTCCGAACGATACTCACATAATCCCACATTGTACGCTGCAACTCATCTCTATTGTGGGTGAGAACCACTCGCTCATCGGAAAGTTCTAAATCACCATCTATCCATTCAATTGATTTAATGGAAAACGAATCACAGTCTTTTAAATAGGCCTGCAAGGAATCTGCCCCACGATTTGCCATTACCACTGCTTCTAATAATGAATTACTGGCTAAACGATTAGCCCCGTGCAATCCAGTACAGGCGACCTCTCCACAAGCATACAGTCCAGGGATGTCTGTCTCGCCATTTAAATTAGTCTTAACACCTCCACATAAGTAGTGGGCAGCGGGAACGATTGGAATCCACTCTTTCTCAATTTCAATCCCTCGATTTTTACAATAATCATAAATGTTCGGAAATCTTTTTTGTAATGTTTCAATGCCTAGAGAAGTTGCATCTAGCCATAAATGTTCTGCACCCGAACGCTTCATTTCACGATCAATTGATCGTGCGACTACATCTCTTGGTGCCAAGTCCTTACGCTCGTCATAATTTTCCATGAAGGCATCGCCTTCTAAATTCCTTAAGATTCCGCCTTCGCCCCTGAGTGCTTCTGTAATCAAAAATCGCTCGTGTTTTTGTGAATAAAATGCTGTTGGATGAAATTGTATAAATTCCATATTTTGAATTTCTGCACCTGCTCGATAAGCCATTGCAATACCATCGCCCGTAGCAATAAGTGGGTTTGTTGTGAATTGGTAAATTTGCCCCATTCCACCTGTAGCCAGTAAGACTGCCTTAGCTCCAAAAGTTTCCACCCGATTATTATTGATATTAAATACAAACAAACCAACGACTCGGTTTTCTTGACGGATGTCCTCATTGTTTTGCTTTAATTTATCTACTGTAATTAATTCTACTGCAAAATAATGCTCTAAAGTCTCGATCAATGGGTTTGTTTCTACGGAATACAGCAATGCTTCTTCGATAGCTTTACCCGTCATATCTTTCACATGAAGAATCCGTCTCTTTGAATGTCCACCCTCTTTTCCAAGTGAAATTCGACCATCTTCTAATATAGAAAAATTCACCCCTTTCTCAATCAGCCCATTGATTCCTTCGGGACCATCTCTTAAAATTTCTTCAACAACAAGTCGGTCGCAAAGTCCATCACCTGCTTTCAGTGTGTCGTTCACATGAATATCAATTTGATCTGAATTAGACGTCACTGCAGCGATCCCACCTTGGGCATAATTTGTATTGGATTCAGCAGAGTCTTTTTTCGTGATAATCCCCACCGTATGACCTTTATCGGCTAGACGTAAAGCCACACTTAACCCAGCGATACCACTACCGACTACGATCACATCATATTTTTTTTGTGGCCCCATGCAATTATCGCTTAAAATACAATATTGTCGATTAAGCGCACATCATCCACCCACACAGCAACACAAGCTATAGTTTGATTGGGTGATATTATTTTTACAGCTTGCATAGAATCTCTATCGACTACTTGAACATAGATCACACGAATACGACGCTTTAGTGAAAGTAAATGAATGATTTCTGCAATGATGCGATCCGTATTTTTGATTCCACTATCCACCAATTCTTTCGCCTTGGAAAGGGCTTGGGAAATCGAAAGCGCGTCCTCTCTTTGAAGCTTTGAAAGATATTGATTTCTTGAGCTGAGTGCTAAGCCATCGGGCTCTCGGATCGTTTCTCCTACTTTTACTTCAGTAGGAATATTTAAATCACGAACCATTTTTTTAATCACTGCACATTGTTGTGCATCCTTTTGACCAAAGAAAGAAAAATCAGGGCGGACTAAATTAAATAATTTCAAACAAACAGTCGTCACTCCTTTAAAGTGGCTTGGCCTCGATATACCGCACATAACTGAGCTGACTGTTTCTTCAATTAAATAAGAGGAAAAATCATTGGGAAACATCGCTTCGACTGAAGGATGGAAGACAATATCCACTCCATGCTCTTCACATTTTTTCAAATCCTCTGTCCACGTTCTCGGGTATTCGTCAAAATCTTCATTCGGCCCAAATTGCTTAGGATTCACAAAAATAGAGACTATCACCTTATCTGACTTTTCTTTTGCCTGCTTGATTAATGAAAGATGTCCCGCATGCAAATTGCCCATCGTTGGAACTAATCCAATTAAATGGCCGCCGAAGCGTAATTGCATCGCTACGGTTTGCATTTCTTCAACTGATTCAATAACTTGCATGTTTTATTCGATTATTCTTTACGGCAGTAAAAAATTAACAAACAAAATAATTAACTAATTTCAAACAACCTTTTATTTAAAGACTGACTATGAGCGACCCATATATTCAAGAACTCTTTGCAGAACGCATTGGCGGAAATCAATACGGAAAATCTACAGCGATTTATAAATTTGAAAAAATCAAGCGAGCCAAGAAAGCCGCGATTGTGAGCAAGCCGGATCTTCCGTTGATTGATATGGGTGTCGGTGAACCCGATGCTATGGCTTTTCCTATTGTTATCGATGCCTTAACTGAGGCAGCCAATCTTCCCGAAAATAGAGGATACGCGGACAATGGTGGTGACGATTTCAAAAAAGCGGCGGCAGAATACATGAAAGACGTATTCAAGGTCGATTCTATCGATCCAGAAACAGAGATTATACACTCGATTGGTTCAAAAACGGCTCTGACTATGTTCCCTGCCTGTTTTATTAATCCAGGTGACTATGTGCTTATGACAACTCCAGGCTACCCTGTTTTAGGAACACACGCACAATATTACGGTGGACATGTACACAATCTGCCCCTTAAAGCAGAAAATAATTTTCTTCCTGACTTAGAATCCATTCCTGAAGACATTTTAAAGAAAGCAAAAATTCTAGTCATTAATTATCCAAACAATCCAACAGGGGCTTCTGCCACTTTAGAATTCTTTAAGGACGCAGTTGCTTTCGCCAAAGCAAACGAACTCATCATCATACAGGATGCTGCTTATGCATCTCTTATCTTTGAGGGTGATCCCTTATCTATATTCCAAGTCGAAGGTGCAAAAGATGTTGCTGTAGAATTACATTCTTTATCCAAAAGTTTCAACATGACCGGATGGCGTATCGGCTTTGTTGTTGGAAACCCGCTCTTAGTCAAAGCCTATGGCGACATGAAAGATAATTCAGATTCAGGACAATTTTTAGCTATACAATCCGCGGCCGCCGTTGCCTTAAAAAATCCAATAATCACACAAACGATTGCCAATAAATATTCTCGAAGAATGGATCATTTGGTAGAAGCTTTAAAGGGTAATGGATTCTCTGTAACAAAGCCCAAAGGTAGTTTTTTCCTGTATGTGAAGTCTCCAAAATCTGCTGAAATAAATGGAGAGGTTCAAAATTTTGAAACTGGAGAAGATTTTTCTCAATGGCTGATTACTAATGAACTGATCAGTACCGTGCCTTGGGATGACTGTGGCCATTTTGTTCGATTTTCAGTAACATTCCTTGCACCTTCTGAAAGTGAAGAAACTTCAATTATTGAAGAAATCAACCGTCGTCTTTCTCAATATACATTTCAGTTTTAAGTGACCGTTTGCATTAGGCGAACTACACAATGTTGTTAGGAATTAAGCTTCGTACTTTCCGTCTATGGCTTTACTGACACAATGTTTAAGTTCGAGTTGAATCATCAATGCGTTTATCGCACTGATATTTTCATTCGTTGTCTCCGCTATTTCGTTTACGCTTAATCGTTCTCCTTCTTGAAGAACACTTAATACCTTCCTCTCTGAGTCACTTAAGGAAGCATAATTGATTGATTGCTTTGGCGTTTCAAACTGTGCGATTGAATGAATGTTATTTCTATGATCCACCTCTTCTAATAATCCTTGGATTGAGGTAAACATAGTCGCGCCCTCTTTAATGAGTTGAAGGCAGCCTAAGCTTTGCGCTTGATCCAGACGACCTGGCACTGCAAAAACTTCCCGCCCATATTCAATAGCAAAATTTGCAGTTATCATACTACCCCCTCGAACACCGCTCTCAACAATAATCACACTTGAAGAAAGCCCAGCTACTATTCTATTTCGCATGGGGAAACTGTGCTTATCCGCACCTCGACCAAGTGCAAATTCACTGATAACACATCCTTGTTCCAATAAAGCTTGGTATAATTCAAGGTGTTCTGGTGGATAAATAATATCTAATCCATTACCAAAGACAGCGACCGATTGCCCGCCGACCTCCAAGGCTCCCATATGTGCTTCGTAATCGATCCCTCTAGCCATTCCACTTACAATACAAAATCCAAGCTTTGCTAATTCTCTCGCTATCTCCCGTGCTTGCTTTCGTCCATATAATGAAGCCATTCGAGTACCGACTATAGATACGCACGGTTGAGCAATTTCTTTCATCTCTCCAATATGGTAAAAGCCTATGGGTGGATCATAAATTTCTTTTAATATTTTAGGATAGAAAGGGTCATTGAGGGTAACGAAATGAATCTTTCGAGAGGCAATCGAAGATAATTCTTTCTCTAAATCAAAATATTTTCGCCAGTTTTGTATCTTGTCTACGGTCTCTTTTCCAAGACCTTTAATCGACAGTAACTCAGCTTCAGAAGAATTAAAAATGGACACCACATTTCCGAGAAACCGCTTTAATAATCTTTGGCATAAAACAGAGCCTACCATAGGCAATGCATTTAATATAAGAAACGCATGCTTTTCACTTAAACTAGAATTATCTCTACCCATAGATTTGTTCGAGAGTGTTGTAGTA
>JAQCDT010000034.1 GCA_027620575.1 Verrucomicrobiota bacterium | reverse complement strand
TTAATTGAATGCCCTTTTTCTCGACGAATGGTAACGGATACATTCGCTTCTTTTAAAATTTGAACAAATTTATTTTGGCGAGTGATACTTGGTCGCTTCCATTCCAAGCCTTCCACTTTATTATAGGGAATACAATTCACGTGTGCGTGAAGGCGCTTTGCAATTTTAACTAAAGCCCGAGCTTGCTCAAGACTGTCATTAACTCCTTCAATTAAGATAAACTCCAATGTCACCATGCGACCGTGCTTTTCACGAAATTTTTCTATTGCAGGAATTAAAATATCAAGAGGGTAACGTTTATTAATCGGCATAATCTGATTACGGACTTCATTAGTCGCCCCATGCAATGAAATGGCGAGTCGAATGGAGATCCCTTCATCTGCCAATTTTTCAATTTCTGGAGCAAGACCTGAAGTAGAAACTGTAATTCTTCGAGCTCCTATATTTAAACCCCATGAAGCATTCATAATTTTCAAAACATTGACCAATTCATTATAATTAGCCAATGGTTCACCCATGCCCATAAAAACGATATTATCAAAAGAAACTGACTCATTGGAGTCACCCGCTTCATTAGTGCTATCCAAACGAGCCATATGAAGTAATTGAGCAACCACTTCTGAGGCATACAAATTCCGTTTAAAGCCAGCTAGCCCAGAGGCGCAAAATTTACAGCCATAAGCACAACCCACCTGTATGGAAACACAAACGGTTTTTCGTGATTTCTCTAGCCCTACGCCCTCTTGTGGCGCACGAATCAGTACGGTCTCAATTAAACGCTTATCCTCTAATTGAATCAAAAACTTTTGAGTGACGTCGTTTGACTGCTTATCCAAGAGAATTTTTGTAGGGTCGATCACATAATGAGCACGCAACCACCCAATAAATTCCTTAGGCAGATTCTTCATCAAATCCCAATCACTGATATGTTTTTTAAATATCCAATCAAAAACCTGCTTCGCTCGATATTTAGGAAAATCAGCCGCTAAAATGTCAGATTCAAAACTTTCGAGACTCTCTCCTAATAAACTTTTCTTTTCCGGAACAAAACGCATAGCACATTTTTAAATTGGCCAAAATTTAATCATCTAAATAATAGCAGTGTGAATGAAGCTTACGCTACCTACTTGAGCCCTTAAGTCTAGAAAAAGTGACAACCTATCCAACAATTCCTCTTAAAGAAATCGAAATTGAGGAACGTCCACAAGAAAGACTGTTGCGATTAGGTGCAAGTGCTTTGAGCGACAGTGAGCTTTTAGCCATGATTCTTAGAAGCGGTACTAAGGGCACGAATGTGTTAGTCTTAGCTAAAAAAATCCTTAAAGAAGCGGGTTCTTTGCAAAATTTAGCGAAATATAGTTTAGAAGATTTCGTTAAAATAAATGGCATTGGAGAGGTGAAAGGACTTCAATTACAAGCTATTATTGAACTATCTGGGCGAATCAGTTCATCGACAGAAAAGCAGCCACTATTGAATTCTCCCCAAAAAATATACCAATTTTTGGAGAATAAAACGATTCGCCTAGATATTGAGAAAGTCTGGGTCCTTTGCTTAAATCGCAAAAATTACTTAATGAATGTCTATGAAATCACATCAGGCACTGCTACCAGTTCATTAATTCATCCAAGAGAGATATTTAGAGTGGCGATTCGTATAGGTTGCACTGCGATAGTCGTTGTCCACAATCATCCGAGCGGCGACCCCAGTCCAAGTAAAGCAGATATAGAAGTTGCCAAAATTCTACTCAAAAGCTCAAAAATCATATCTATTGAGCTACTTGACTTTTTAATAATTGGCAAAAAGTCAATCGATCCGATGCAACTAGGATATTATAGTTTCCGAGACAAAAATTTACTCTGATTCTTGGATAAGTTTCTGCAACAAAGCATCTAAGGCAGCTGGATTGGCTTTGCCCTTAGTCGCTTTCATAATCGGTCCCTTAAGTGCATTGATTGCTTTAGCATTGCCCTCTTTAAACTGTGCAACGGCTTTCGGATTATTGGCAATTGCCTCCAAACATAAGGATTCAATCGCCGAATCATCATTATCCTGACTCAAATCTTTTTTCTCGATAATCACTTTGGGTGATTCTCCAGACACAAACATTTCTGAAAACACTTCCTTGGCTATTTGTTTTGAAATAATTCCAGATTCTACCACCTCAACTAATTCAGCGATCAATTCTGCTTTCATTTTCGTATCCTTAATGGATAAAGCTGAATCACCAACTTCAGAATGTGCCGACAACTCTCTCAAGAGGTCATTGACAATATAATTTGCAATCGCTTTAGGTGAATCATAAAGGCTCAAAGCTGATTCGAAAAAGTCACTCAACTCAATATCTGCACATAAAACTGAGGTGATTGTGTAGGGTAAAGAATACTTTTCTTGATAGCGACGTTGGCGATCAAATGGACGTTCAGGCAATGCGTCCTTAAGTGCCTGGACACGATTTCTATCCATAGAAACAGGCATCAAATCAGGGTCGGGAAAATAGCGATAATCATGTGCCTCTTCTTTACTTCTTAGGGAAAAACTTGAATTTTTTGCAGCATCCCAGCGACGAGTTTCTTGAATGACCGACTCACCCGCATCGAGTATTTTTGCCTGACGCTTTATCTCATACTCTATTGAAGATTTAACATTTGAAATAGAATTAAGATTTTTCATCTCCGTACGAGTCCCTAGAACATCTGAACCTTTTAGACGTAAAGAAACATTGGCATCACAACGCATTTGCCCTTTTTCCATGTCACAATCTGAAATACCAGCAAAAATAATCAAATTTCTAAGAGCATTTAAAAAAGCTACCGCTTCTTCAGACGAATGAAGATCAGGCTCAGTAACGATTTCCGCTAACGGAACCCCTGCTCGATTAAAATCAACCAAGCTATCAAAGGCAGTATGCGATAACTTCCCGGGATCTTCTTCTAAATGTATACGATTGAGCTGAACCCAACGATGTTCACCTTCGATATTCCGAGCGGAACCAGGCAATTCTATTTCAACAGAACCTCCAATACATAAAGGCTGTTCATTTTGGGTTAATTGATAATTCTTGGGAGAATCTGGATAGAAATAATTTTTTCTATCCCATTTGCAAACCTCAGCGATCTCACAACCAAGCATCAAACCAAGTTTAGCGCATCGCTCAATTGCCTCATAATTTAAAACGGGTAAAGTCCCTGGTAAGCCTAGCACAACCGCATCCGTCAATGTATTTGGCTCTGCCCCATACTGATAAGGAGCCGCCGTAAACATTTTTGTTTTGGTCTTAATTTGAACATGGATTTCTAATCCTATAACGACTTCATACTTCATTATTTTATCTAATCAAATTGTTGGCCTCATATTTTTATACTCATGATTTATTTCAAAATCATGAGCGACAGTTAGAATATCGGATTCCCCAAAAGCCTTTCCAATAATCTGCATACCGATAGGCAAATTATTCTGTGTCATTCCCACAGGCAAAGAAAGTGCCGGTAATCCAGCCAAGTTAACCGATATTGTATAAATATCATTTAAATACATGGCTAAAGGATCGTTGTTTTTTTCGCCAAGTTTAAAAGCCGGAGTTGGTGAGGTTGGAGTGATGATTGCATCCACTTTAGCAAAGGCTTGTTCAAAATCTTGACGGATTAATGAACGTACTTTTTGTGCTCTTAAATAATATGCATCATAATAGCCTGAACTCAAAACGTAAGTTCCTAAAATAATTCGACGCTTCACCTCTTCCCCAAAGCCTTCACCTCGACTCTTAGAAAAGAGCTCTAAGATATTTTCAGCATCTTTACTTCTATGCGAATAGCGAACACCATCAAATCGTGCAAGATTTGAAGAGGCTTCGGCTGTTGCTATAATGTAATAAACAGGCACACATAATTCTGAATGCGGCAATGAAATCTCCTCTATGGCGTAGCCTTCTGAACGATACCAATCAATCGCTTTTTCAACTGCCTCCTTAATTTCTTGATCGATGCCTTGCTGAAAAAATTCTTTGGGAACACCTAAGGTCATTTTTTTTCTCGGCTGATCTAAAGCTGACGAATAACTGACTTTAGGTTGATTTAAAGAGGTGGAATCAAGTGGATCATGACCTGTAATTGCTTCGAGTAACAAAGCAGAATCTTTTACATTTCGAGACAAAGGTCCAACTTGATCTAAAGAGGAAGCAAAGGCAACTAAACCATAACGAGAAACCAGCCCATAAGTAGGCTTCATGCCAACTACACCACAAAAGGCTGCAGGTTGGCGAATAGAACCACCCGTATCTGTACCTAAAGTAACGATTGCTTCACCAGCAGAAACCGCAGCAGCACTTCCTCCAGAAGATCCACCAGGAATATAATCTAAATTCCAAGGATTAGCCGTTACACCAAAAGCAGAATTTTCGGTGGATGAACCCATAGCAAACTCATCCATATTCAGACGCCCCCAAATAACTGCACCCGCTTCTTTCAGCTTAGTTATACATGTCGCATCGTAAGGAGAACGATACCCGTCTAACATCTTTGAAGCACAGCGAAGCGATTGACCCTTCACGGCTAAAATATCTTTAATTCCCACAGGTATCCCGTCAAAAGCCCCCAAACTCTCGCCTTTTGCTCGACGTTCGTCTGATGCTTGTGCTTGCTTTAAAGCATCCGCTGCATCTCGATCGACAAATGCATTTATCTTAGCCTCGACTGCATCGGTTCGATCAATCACCGATTGCATCAACTCAACTGCACTGAATGCCTTAGACTCTAAGCCTTGATTAAGGGAAGAAATATCCGAATAAAATAAATCACTCATTTTTGTTATCCTTTATTCCACTACTTTAGGGACAACGACTTGATCTTCACGGCTTTCTGGGGCCATTGCCTTCAATACATCCTTTGAAAAAACTGCACTAGGCTCATCGCCCTCTCGCCATACATTATCCACTTTATGCGCATGGGCCATAGGCTCAATCCCTTCCACATCCACGCTATTTAATTTTTCAAAATACTGTAATATATCATTAAGCTGACCTGAAAGCTTTGCTTTATCGTCATCGGATAATTCCAACCGTGCTAATTGTGCGACATAATCAATATTTATTTGTTTATCTGATTCCGACATATTAATTATTTTCTAATTTGGTAGTTAGTTTGTTCGAGTACCGCAGATTGAATAGCTTCAAATAAAGTATTCACTTCCTTATCTTTTAGCGTACGATCTTGTGCTCTAAATTTCATACTCACTGCGAAGCTTTTCTTACCGGCTTCAAGTCCTTCGCCCTGATACACATCAAAAACCTCAACTGATTCACAAGCAAAACCCTCGATTGATTGTGCAATAAAACCTTTAATTGTTTTGAGAACTTCGCTTGCAAGGACTGAATGATCCACGACTAAAGATAAATCTTTCATAGAAGCAGGCTGGTTGCTTAAGGCTTGATAACGGAAACGCTTTAATTCTTTTTCAAATAATTCAGTTTGAATCAATATAGAGCCAGCGAAAATCGGATTGGATAAGCCCCAACGTTCCTTAATATTTTTTATATTTAAGAGTCCGATACTGGCTTCATAACCTTCCTTTGTTAAATCACCCGCTTGTGCCGAATGCTTGGGTTGCCAAAACTCACTCGCTTCTATTGGAGTCCACGCACGCTCTTTCAATTTAAACGGCAACAAATGAAATAAATCTTCCGTGCAAGCTTTAGCCGAATAGAAATCAAACGCCCCTCGATCAAGCCACTTGCGTTCTAAGTCTTTACCAAGAGCAATAAACCCTACCGAAATCAATTCGACAAGCTGGCCCTCTAACATTCGGAAAACTCGTCCTCGTTCAAAAAACTGACTGGTTAAATTTTGGCGTGCGAGGTTTAAGTCTAAGACATCTAAAAGTCCAGGAATCAAAGAATTTCTCAAATGACTTTGATCACTTTGCAAAGGATTCTCTAGTTTTAAACTTAAAGTGTCTGCATGCTCTTTTCCTTGGAAAAAGGCTACTTCATCCTCATTTCTTAATGTATAAAGAAAGGCTTCATTGAAACTTTTACCGGTCATATAAGCTCCAACCGCATCGTTGAATTGATAAATAGGATGATCCGTTGCATTGATCCCATCGGCAGCAATATGTTTAGATGGAATTTTGTCCGTTCCATAAATACGAATAAACTCTTCGTAGAGATCAACTGGACGAGAGACATCTTTTCGATAAGTTGGAGGAGAGACAGACCAATGCGTATCAGAATTTTTATCCACCTTGAAATTTAAAGATTCAAAGACGGATTGCACTTCCGCATCTTCAACGGAAAACCCTATAAATGTACGCATTGCTTCAGGAGAAAATTCAATGCTTTCCAAAGTCTTATCGATTGAACCAATCTGCACTCGCTTTCCAATAAGTGTGCCACCCGCCAGTTCTAGAATTAAATCACAAGCTCGCTCAATACCGTAGCGGACACCCTTTGGGTCTACCCCACGCTCAAAGCGATACGAGCTATCTGTACTGAGATTTAATTTGCGAGCTGTTTTGCGAACCGAAGACGGATGAAAATACGCAGATTCTAAAATAATTGATTGTGTACGCTCATCGACCTCAGCGTCAGCAGAACCCATAATACCTGCAATCGCCACTGGCTTTGAATCATCTGCAATCACCACCATAGATTCATTTAAACTGTGTGTTTTTTCATCTAAAGTTGTTATCTTCTCTCCCGCCTTGGCGTGTCGAATTTTTAATGATTGCCCGCTCAGTTTATCTGAATCAAAAGCATGCAAAGGCTGTCCCATCTCGTGCAGAACATAATTTGTAATATCGACAATATTATTGATCGACCTAAGCCCAACTGACTCCAAAGATTGCTTCAGCCAATCAGGACTCGGCCCAACTTGAACACTTTCAATGCAAATTGCAGAATATTCGGGACAAACATCTGAAGCTTCAACCTTCAAAGACTTAAGTACAGCATTGGATTCCAAGGAATCGACAATGGGTAAATCTGATTGAATGTTTGGGATTTCAACATTTCCACCAAATCGTGCGACTAGTTCACGTGCTAAGCCAATGTGACTGAGAACATCCACACGATTTGGAGTGACCTCTAGATGGAAAATAATATCTGTATCTGAATAAAGTGTATTCAACTCCGTGCCTAGAGCAATCGATGAATCAAGCACCATAATCCCATCGTGATCTTGCCCAATATTCAATTCTTTTGCCGAGCAAAGCATACCTTCAGACTCAACACCTCGTAGCTTTGATTTTTTTATCTTAAAATTTCCAGGTAATACTGCACCTGGTAAAGCAACCATGACTCGGTCACCCGCTTTGAAATTTTTAGCACCACAGATTATCGAATGCTGTGCTTCACCCTCAGCTGTCTTAACTTTACACAGTCTCAAACGATCCGCATTCGGATGGGCTTCATATTCAATCACCTCGCCCACGACAACGTGTTCCATTTGTGGTGGCCCTAGAACTTCAGTTTCCTCGACATCAAATCCGATCAAAGGAAGTGCATCCAAAATTGCCTCAGAGCTTATCTCTGATTTAAAATACTGTTTTAGCCAATTGTAAGAAATCTTCATAACCCCTAATCACTGAATTGTCGTAAAAAACGGATGTCGTTTTGATAATAATAACGAATATCATCCACACCTTGTAAAATCATAGCAATACGTTCAATGCCCATACCAAAAGCGTAACCAGAATATTCATTTATATCTAAACCCACGGATTTAAACACTTCAGGGTCTACCATACCACAACCCATTATTTCCAACCATTGATTACTGAGCTTGCCTAAGTTTGGTGAATAGAAATCCATTTCAAAACTGGGCTCAGTAAACGGGAAAAAACTCGGTCTCAATCGTGTTTTTGCCGATTCGCCAAATACCATTTTCACAAAATAATCTAAAGTCGCTTTTAAATCCGTTAGTGTCACATGCTTATCGACATACAGACCTTCAATCTGATGAAAATTAGCACTGTGAGTCGCATCAGGAGTATCCCTTCGGAAACATCGCCCTGGAGCAACTATACGAATCGGCGGTTTTTCCTTAAGCAAGGTACGTATCTGCACACTCGAAGTATGTGTACGAAGCAAATATTTTTCGTCTGATTCTTTTGAGACATTTGCCATTTCAGTAGCATCAGGCATAAAATAAGAATCTTGCATATCTCTTGCTGGATGATCCTTAGCAATGTTGAGCGCATCAAAACAGTAATACTCAGTCTCCAATTCCGTACCCTCAGCCACCGCAAAACCGATTCTTTGAAATAATTCCACAACCTGATCACGTACTTGAGCAATCGGATGAAGTACACCTTTTGCTTGATCTGGACTAGGCAAAGTCGGATCAATTGTCGGTCCTAAACTTGAAAGCAATTCAGACTCTTCAATACGTTTATTCGCCTCGTCCATGCTCGTCTGAATCAGTTGCTTTGCTTCATTGATCTTCTTTCCCATGGCCGGCTTTTCTTCCTTCGGGACTTTTCCCATCAGCTTCATCACTTCCGTCAACTTACCTTTGGGACCTGAAATGGTTGATTTAAAGGAATCAAATTCTGCACGACTACCCAACTTAGGGCTCATTTCTTTCACCTCTTCAACTATGGCATCTAACGTTTTTTCAATCATAGGTAATTCGTCTTTAAAAAATAATCATTGAACATCAAGAGAGTTGCTAGATTGATCAATGAAATAAAGCTTAAATTTGGGAAAAATCCACTTCCACTGCATCTTTCCAAAGCTCTTCCAATTCATAGAATGATCGCATCTCTTCGGTTTGAATGTGCACCATAAAATTAAAAGCATCCAGCACCATCCAACCACTCGATGATTCATTTTCATTTCCAATGACTGAAATCCCTCTCTCTTGAATCATTTTATCCAAATTCACTTTCAAGGCTTTTGCATGAGGTTCAGATATTGCAGAAACAAGAATAACATAATCCGTAACTGAAGATTGTTCACGAATATCAAGTATACGGATATCGTTTCCCTTTTTATCTTCTAAGACTTCTATGATTAATTTGAGCTCTTCTTTAACTTCACCCAAATCATCTAATGTATGTTTTTCTTCCGACATATAAACTAAACTAAACTAAACTTATTAAGAACTTTGATATATTTGATGCTTTTTTATGAAAGCTTCAACATTTGAAGGAACAAATTTCTCAATCGATTCACTTTGCTCACATAATTTACGAATCTTTGTAGAACTCATATCCCAATAAGGCAAATTTAAAACCTCGTAGTCGATTACTTTACTAGAAAGAATCCGTGCCTCATCTAATGCATAGCCCTTTCTCGGATACACTAAAAATTTAAGTTCATGAACTAAAGTATCTGCTTTATACCAATTGTGCAATTGATGCAATTGATCCGCCCCAATTATAAAATAAAGATCTGAGTCTGACTTTTTCCGATACGCTTCAATCGTATGGATTGTATAACTTACACCGCCACTCTTCAACTCACGATCATCTAATGAAAAGCCCTCGATCCCCTCTATGGCTTCAAGAACCATTTCTCTTCGTTGCGAATTACTTGCAATTGAATTATGAGACTTCAAAGGCGATAATGAATTTGGTATGAAAATCACCTCATCAATCATTTCTAAGCTAAGGACAGATTGAGCAATAGCCACATGGCCACAATGAATCGGGTCAAAACTTCCACCGAATAAAGCCTGCCCTCTTTTTATATCTTCATTGTATTTTTTTTGCATAAATAGCTTCCAATAAGAAAAAATCTAAGCTAACTAAAGCAATGCAAAAGAATCGTGTCAAAAACGATAATGAACAGAAAAATGAAGAAAGC
>JAQCDT010000033.1 GCA_027620575.1 Verrucomicrobiota bacterium | reverse complement strand
GCTAGGGTAATATATTCAAGTAGCTGTTCTTCATAATTTGAAATGACCGCAGCAGAAATCAGGTTAACGAGAATAAGAATGAGTAGCCAACCGATGCGTTTACGAAAGAGTTCGATTGGTAAGGTAGAACTATAAGTTGATTCGAGCGGATTCACAGCGACTCCGAGCTGAATGTCTTCTGTAGCCTCTTCTTCAGCGACATCGAGAATATCGTCCACAGTAACAATCCCGAGCAAAACACCCTCTGAATCTACAACCGGCAGAGCATTGAAATCATATTTTTTAATCATTTCAACGGCCATCTCTCGATCATCAAAAGCGGAAATCGAAATACAATTATAGTTTAAAAGATCACGGATAATTTGTTCGGGATGAGAAAGAATCAGGCGACGCATACGCACTTTGTCGATAAGCTTACCTTGTTGATCGGTGACATATAAAATATTAAATATCTCACTATCTCGACCAAATTTGCGAACGTGAGCCAGTGCTTGTTCAACTGTCCATTCCGCTCGAATACGAATATATTCAGGGGTCATTAAGCGGCCGACACTTTCTTCGGGATACCCAAGGAGTTGACGCGCTTCCGCAAGGTCTTCAAGGCTGAGTAATTGCATCAACTTACGAGTGACGGTCGCTGGAAGTTCTTGTAAAAGAGAGGTACGATCATCTGGATTCAAATTAGCGAGCAAACTTCGAGTATCCGCATCGGTCAAAGCCGCGAGCAAGCTATCCTGATCTTGTGGCTCCAAGTAGGAAAAAACATCTGCAGCTCGTTGTCTTGGTAAGGCACGAAAGACAAGAATTTGCTCTGCTTTTTCTAATTGTATGAGCAAATCAGCAATTTGTGGGTCCACCCAAATCAGAATATTTTCAATTGCTGATTTTAAGTTATTTCCACGAATTAATTCTAGGATTGGATCAATGGAATTTATTACTTTGCCTGTGTCGCTCATAGCCTATTCTAAATGCTTTACAGCTAATTATAAATAAATCAAAAGGAAAAGGATAATTTAATGATTTTTATTAGGATCGTCACTTGAACGCTCACATCCATATTGATCAAGTATTGAGTGGACGGCACTCGCCATAGTGTCGTAATGCGCTCCTTGTTCGATGATTTCTGTGGCACAATTTAAATATTGAATTTTATCATTGAGCGACATAACACGGCTTTTTTTTGTAAGCCATTCTGACATACTATCGAGAGCATCAAGCCAATCGCTCAAAGAATATTCGCTGGTATCGACTGAAGAAACAAACATTTCAAGTACTGCAGGCTGATGCCTGAAATATTTGAATAACTGTCTTTTTTGATCCGGATATGCTTCACCTAGATGCATTAATTTTTGATCGTGATTCATAAGTTGATGATTGTTTTTACTATAAGTATAGAAAAAAAATTATAGAGTCGATTCAGTATTGAAAAGAGTTTGTATGTTCGATAAACGATATTTCTTAGATTTAAAAAGCATATTATGAATCCTACAAAAGCCATAAGGTCTGCGGCTCGTGCCATAATCATTAAAGATGATTCGATATTATTGGTGCAGATGAAAAACGAAGATGGTGAATTTTTCATTCTTCCTGGTGGCGGTCAATTACATGGCGAAACCCTAGTTGAAACAGTCGAAAGAGAATGCATGGAAGAGCTAGGGATAGATATTTCTGTCGGTCGATTAATTTATACGCGTGAATACATCGGAAAAAATCATCAATTTGATCATCGGCATAATAATTTTCACCAGATAGAGCATGTATTTGTCTGTAGTATTTTGAATGAAGTAGGACTGGGAAATGGTCACGAGATAGACAAAAAACAGATTGGCTATCGATGGATTAAGTTAAATGAATTATCTGAACATAAAGTTTTACCTAGTAAAATAAAGTCTCTGTTACAGACGGAGGATTTAAATTTAAGTAATAGCTACCTTGGAGACGTAAATTAACACTCTCTATCGAGCGTTTAATCAGCCAATGAATCTTCATAACTCTAGATCTAATCAAAAAGAGACAGACTATATGCTCAAAAGAGACTTTTTGAATTTTGATTGGATAAGCCCAATATGTATTTTGATTTTAGCTTTGATCGGAATTGTATTCATTTATTCTGCCCAATCGACGATTAACGATGCCGATTGGAAAAAACAAATTATTTGGGTCATTTTGGGAATTTTTGCCTATACTATAGTATCGCGCATCAACTATAAACATATTTTAGGGTATGCGCATTATATTTACATACTGGGTGTTTTGGGATTACTTTTGGCAACCCCACTGAGCCCGATTAGTGTCGAAATGATGGGTGCACGTCGCTGGATCAATTTAGGTTTTTCCACCGTACAACCGACTGAGGCGGCTAAAATTGGTACATTAATTATGGTTGCTAGTCTGCTCGCTCGATCTAATTTAGAAAATGTAAAAGATACGCTTGTAGTCCTTTTAAAAATACTATTAGTTGTACTATTACCGATCTCCTTGATCTTCATCCAACCTGACTTAGGGTCAACCCTCGTGTTCCCACCAATGATTTTCTCATTACTATACGTATCTAATTTGTCTAAGCAATATTTTGTCTCTGCATTCATTATATTTGCTTTGGTATTTAGTTTACTCAGTTTCGATATTTATAACTACAGTCGTCACTTAAATATTACTCAAAATTCAAGTGACACAACAATTCAAAATTCACATTACAATTCTATACTCCCTTTACATAACTATCAAAGAAATAGGATATTAACATTTATAGCGCCAAAAGTCGTTGATCCCTCTGGGACGGGTGCAAGCTGGAATGCTAACCAAGCAAAAATCTCCACTGCGACTGGCGGACTTACTGGGAAAGGTTTTTTACAAGGAACCCAAGCCCAATTAGGCTACTTGCCCAAGGCAGTAGCACATAACGATTTCATTTTTTCCGTCATTGCGGAAGAAACTGGTTTTCTAGGAAGCTCTTTTGTAATAGGTTTATTCAGTCTAATAATTGCTAACAGTATCCGAATTTCTGGTATGGCTAAAGATAGCTTCGGTTCGCAATTAGCCATAGGAATCAGTGTACTGTTTTTGGTACATTTTTTCATCAATATAGGAATGGCTATTGGAATAACACCTATTACGGGACTACCGCTTCCTTTTTTAAGTTACGGAGGCTCTTTTGTCTTAAGCTGTTTTATCTTACAAGGAATAATTCAAAGCATCTATCGATTTAGGAAAGATTTTTCATGATTATGCTCTATTTAATAAAGATAAAAAGTTAAGCGAAGGGATCTCCACAAAAAGATCCAAATTATGCAAGATTCAAACAACACGCTTTATACTAATCAAACAAACAATCATTCACCACAATTATCAGAATTAAAAGAAGACGCTCAATCAAACAAATTGATCGATAAGAAAACTTTGGGCAAGGAAGCCGGACAACGCTCCAAAAAGCTCCCATTTATCCAAAAAGTCCAAAAGAAACTGAGCAAAAATAAAACACCTTTTTCTGAATTAATTTTCAATTCTGGGGCCGTAGAAAAACGTATGGTCTTACTTAGGGATGGTATTCTCGATAAGTTCAATATTGAACGTAAGGGTGATCGCCACGAAGTCGGCGCCATCTTTCGAGGTAAAATTCAAAATTTAGAACCGGGTCTCAAAGCTGCCTTTGTGGATATTGGACAAGAGAAAAATGCGTTTCTTCATTATTGGGACATTTTACCTACCGGTAATGATAACTCGATAGAAGTTGTTAAAAACAATAAATCGAAGAAACAACTGAGTCAGGAAAAAATTTCCTTAAAAAACATTCCAGATATTTACCCAATTGGTAGTGAAATATTAGTCCAAATTACCAAGGGACAGATTGGCAGTAAAGGACCTAGAACAACTACAAATATTTCTCTACCGGGTCGATTCCTGGTTCTTACTCCATATGGTGGAACTTTGGGCATATCTCGAAAGATCGAAGATAAAGGAGAGCGTAGCCGATTGAAGAAAATACTTAGAAACATGACGCTTCCAGAAGGCATGGGATTAATCATAAGGACTGCTGGTGAAGGCAAAAAATTACGTTATTTCGTACGAGATTTAGAGATTCTAAAAAAACGCTGGCAAGGAATCAGCGATCGAATCAAGCAATCTAAATTACCTTCCTGTGTTTATGTAGAGCCAGACTTAATTGGAAGAACAGTTCGTGATTTCTTAACTGAAGATGTTGATCGTATCGTTGTAGACAACAAAGAGGCACATGAATTAATTTTAAGTGAAGTGGATAAAATCTCCCCTCGTTCCAAGTCTAAAGTTTTTCATTACAAAGACGAAAAACCCATTTTTGAACAATACAAAGTAGAGGAACAATTAAATCAAATCTTCGAAAGAAATGTTCCGCTACCATCTGGAGGAGAAATTGTTATCGAAGAAACAGAAGCCCTTATCTCAATCGACGTGAATACGGGGTCTCACCGAAATAGCGAAAAAGATGGAAAAAATTTCATTTTGGCGGTGAATCTCGAAGCGGCAAAAGAAATCGCTAGACAAATACGACTGAGAAATATTGGAGGTTTAATCATCGTTGACTTCATAGATATGAAGGCAAAAAAAGACCGAGATTCAGTCTTTAGAAAGATGAAAAGAGAAGTTGAAAGTGACCGTGCTAAAACACATTTACTCCCCATCTCAAATTTTGGAATCATGCAAATGACACGACAAAGGCACTCTGAGAGTCATGCGAGTAATTTGTTTTCGGGTTGCCCCTATTGCAAAAGCCGAGGAAAAATTAAATCCATTCGCAGTGTGACCATCGATGTACAAAGACGTGTCCTGCAAAATTTAAAAGAAATTCGTAATCGAGAAGGTATTGAAGATGAAATTCATCTCAAAGTGACGTTGCATCCAAACTGCTTAAGTCAGTTGAAGGAAGATTCTCAAGTGCTTCTTGATATTGGGCGAAATTATGGTGCTCGCTTATCCTTTGCAGCCAACCCAGCATTCCACATAGAAAGTTACGAAATTATCCAAATTAAAAATTAACTCCTCAAATTAAATAAAGAGTATTAATTTATTAAAATCAATTTTCCTGCTCTCACTAATGGTACCTTGGTTCGCTCTCCATGGAGCAGAGTCAAAAGTGTACTT
The DNA here is from genome assembly GCA_027620575.1 of Verrucomicrobiota bacterium. Lineage (GTDB taxonomy): Bacteria > Verrucomicrobiota > Verrucomicrobiia > Opitutales > Coraliomargaritaceae. Next base: position 4,799 of record JAQCDT010000033.1, on the reverse strand, counting down.
AGGAATTGATGTATTAGAAGCCAATCGTTTTTCCGTTCTTAAAGGGAAGCGGGTCGGTATTTTAACACATCCAGCTGGAGTGAATCGCCGTGGCATTTCCACTATCGATGTATTATGTCGTAGTCGATATGTTGAGGTGGTGGCTCTATTTGGACCCGAGCATGGAATATATGGCAATGAGAAAGCCAATCAGCCGATCGATAACCGAATAGATGCAAAAACAAATCTACCCGTCTATTCACTTTATGGACGATACCGCAAACCTCAGCCAGAAATGTTGGCAAATATTGATACTTTAGTGATCGATTTACAGGATATTGGTGTTCGTTCTTATACCTATGTCAGTTGCATGCTTTATGCGATGGAGGCTTGCTTTGAAAACGATGTGGAAGTTGTAATCTTAGATCGCCCCAACCCACTCGGAGGCGATAAAATTGATGGCCCTTTACTGGATAAAGAATGGAAAAGTTATGTAGGGGCTTTTCCTGTCCCTTATGTACATGGATTAACAATTGGCGAGCTAGCGATTTTAGCCAAATCCATGCCTGATTGGATGGATATTGAAAATGATATTCGCAAAAAAGGTCGGCTCAAAGTCATCCCAATGCAAGGTTGGAAGCGCTCAATGCTTTGGCCAGAAACGGGTTTAGAATGGGTTGCCACTTCTCCTTATATACCGAGTTTTTCCTCCGTACTTGGATATTCAATGACTGGACTTGGAGCTCAGGAAGGTAATTTTTCGCATGGCATTGGTACTCCGTATCCTTTTCGTTTATTGACTCACAAACAATTAACTTCCAATGCCCTGCTTAAGCGATTGCAAGCTCTAGATATCGATGGTTTAGATTACAAAATAATACGAACAAGAGACGCAAAAGGAAATCCCGTAAGCGGTGTCTATGTCGGAATCAATAATTGGAAAACATTAAAGCCTACAGAATTGAGTTTTTATATGATGCAAATGGTCATAGATCTTGAAAAACCCAATCCTTTCAAAACAACGACTCGCTCAAATTTATTTAACAAACATGTCGGAAGTACCCAGTGGTGGTCAGAATTAATCCAAAATAAGCGAAAGCTAAGAATTCAATATTTCATGAACCAATGGAAACAAGAGCAACAAAGCTATAAGAAAAGAATAGAAAATTACTTAATCTACAACTAATTCCTTTACAGTAAGCGTTCAGAATTATTACCTAAATCAGAGTATTGCACAAAAATTTCGAAAATATAAAAGGCCGCAGACAGTTCTCTATTTCAAAAAATTATATAGCATTTTCAAAATGAATACGGATCGACAAATTTCAATTTTATCATGGCCCATTCTATTTATTGTGATGTTCGTGATGTCTGCGATTCATGTATCTGCTGAAACTGATTCAATAGCTAATGATTCAGAAGTCTATATGGGCTTATGGCTGACTGAAATAAATGATGAGGCTATTTATCTACTGATTAAAAAAAACCAGATCGCACGTTATTTTTTCAAGGACCGTATCGATAATAATGTTTACAAGGGCACTTGGAAACTGGACAAAGAAAATCTCTTATCCATTTCTAGCTTAGATTTTGAAAACTTGTGCTTTCAATTAGAAGATGATTCAGCAGAAGCCACCCCCTCTATCGCTGGGGAAAATGTTTCCACTTTAGTGAAAGTCTCTGAAGAAATTCTAGGCGAATGGGCGAGACCTGCCGATTACGAAGCGCCTAAAAATGCATATATGCCATCTACCTACTTTGGACTTTGGGAAACACAGGATCAAAAAAACCCTAGATTAATTCAAGTTTTGGATAATCGAACCGTAATTAGCATCAGTAAAGGTGAACCAAACTCAAACCCTCAAAACATACTTCAAGGAGAATGGTATAAGCATGGTAAGCAATTACACATTGCTTGGGAAGATGGCTCTTACAGTATCCTTGATAATCGCAATGAAAACAGTGTAAAGCTCCATGATTTCGCACCAGGAGAAGCAATCATCGAAAAACCATCCGATTATTCTCTTATTACTCAAAGTCAGAAAGAATTAGAGAAAACCTATTGGCCGAACGATCAACTAGCTCTTAAACAGCAAAATAATATTTCGCTCACCCAATTTGACTACAAATCATTGCTTAAATTTTATCGAGGAGAATGGATAATTTTAGATGAAACTCACCCTGAAGCACTTGAGATTATGAAATTTAATCGTTTTGGTGGTGTCGATCTAGCCTCTGACAAAAAAATTAAAGGCAATTGGTACCTTTCGGGCAAAGGATGCTTAATTAATTTGGAAGATGGAATTCGTATGCGACTAAAATACATAGGCAGTGCTTTTCTTATATTCATATACGAAGCAAACCGCCCCCTTGATGGATATCCGAATAAAATTTTAAAGTCCGCACCCTTCAATCCCCAAAAACTTGATTTACTGAATGCCGAGATTTATTTCACCTCAAAACTACTCAAACATGTCGATCTGCTTAAAACTAAAGGGGAAAAAGGTATTCCATTGATTTCAAATTGGTCTGATCGTGAAACAATTAACCCTTCACCTAGTAGTCCATGGTGGTGGCCGATTTGGAGCGATAATCCAAAAATCAAAGAAGCCGATACTTTTTCTGAAAATAATACATCTCCTTCGTTGACAAATACGATAGATTCAATCGCTTCTAATAAAGAATCGAAACAAACAAATTCACCAAATCCCACATCCTTACCCAGTAAATCAAAATGGGAATGGCCTTTTTAGTTCACACTTTTACATCAAACAATTTATCTTAGAATAATTTACAATTATTATGAATCCACTCAATGACACACCGTTGGAACACTTAGATCCTGAAATCGCACAATTAATTGAAAAAGAAAAACAAAGGCAACAATCACACATTGAATTAATCGCTTCTGAAAACTTTACCTACCCTGCCATTATGGAATCTCAGGGCAGCATACTCACCAATAAATATGCAGAAGGCTATCCCAACAAGCGTTACTACGGAGGTTGTGAATTTGTTGATTCAATAGAAACCATTGCAATTGAGCGAGCCAAGACCTTATTTGGTGCAGATCATGCTAATGTGCAACCACATGCTGGAAGCCAAGCCAATGCAGCGGTATATCTATCCGTTTTGAGGCCTGGTGATAAAATTTTAACGATGAATTTGTCAGATGGAGGTCATCTAACTCATGGACATCCAATGAATTTTAGTGGTATCTACCATGAGGTCGTTCATTATGGTGTAAGCAGTGATAAAGGCTTGATTGACTATGATGCAATTGAAGCAAGCGCAAAGAAAGAGCAACCGAAGATGATTACGGTAGGAGCTTCAGCATATTCTAGAGTGATCGATTTCGAGCGCATGGGTGCAATTGCGAAATCAGTCGGGGCATATCTCTTAGCTGATATTGCTCACATTGCGGGTTTAGTCGCTTCTGGAGTACATCCATCTCCAGTACCGCATGCAGACTTTGTCACTACAACCACACACAAAACCCTACGTGGCCCAAGAGGTGGTCTTATTTTGTGTAAAGAAGAACATGCAAAAAAAATCGACACGGCGGTGTTCCCTGGAACACAAGGTGGTCCCTTGATGCATGTGATTGCGGCAAAAGCAACCTGCTTCAAAGAAGCACAAAGTGAACAGTTTAAAGCTTATCAACAACAAGTCGCAAAAAATGCAAATGCCTTAGCGAATGCACTTATCGAAAAAGGGCACACTGTTGTCAGTGGCGGAACAGACAACCATTTATTCATGATCGACCTAAGAGTGAAATACCCAGAATTGACTGGAAAAGTAGCTCAAAACGCACTTGATAAAGCAAACATTACAGCAAATAAAAATACCGTTCCTGGCGAGACCCGAAGCCCTTTTCAAACAAGCGGAATCCGAATTGGGACACCTGCTGTGACCAGCCGAGGTATGGTTGAAGAAGATATGCTCCAAATCGCCAAGGCTATTAATTTAGTTTTAGATAACATTGAAGATGAGGAAAAAATAGCCGAAGCAAAAGCCATGGCAGTTGCCTTGTGTGAAAAATACCCACTACCTTATTAACTATTACCAAGATAAGTATTTACACACTCTTTAGAATATATTTACTTAACGAAATGAAAAAACGAAATAACAAACTTTCAGGATTTACCCTAATTGAGTTGCTGACCGTTGTGGCTATCATTGGTGTTCTTGCCAGTATTTTGATACCTGTTGTCGGAAATGTTCAACAAAGAGCACAACAGCTAAAATCTCAATCTAATCTAAGAGCCATTGGCCAAACTTATATCAATTATTCCTCTGGTGGCGCTCGAGTGAAAACCATTACTCAAGCAAAGCTCGAAAGAACCCAAAGTGGAGACACTATTTATGGAGTCATCGAATTATTGGCTAAACATGGCGGATTAACTGATGCATCTATATGGTTTATTGATTCAGACCCAGCACTATCTGAATACGATGGTGTTATTCCAGATATCATTGGTTTTAAAAACGATAATAACATTTTTGAATTATCTGATGAATGGGTGAATGACCTACCGGTAGCCTATGATTTTGCCATCGGGCTCAATCCTTCCAGTGCTAATGCGACAAAAACACCGCTTGCTTGGACTCGAGGGTTGAATTCATCTGGAACATGGCCGAAATCCAGCCCATGGGGTGGTGGTGGCCATATTTTATTTTACGATGGGCACGTTGAGTTCTTTAACGAAATTGGTGAAGATGACGGCTTTTTAGTTAACCCTCAAACGGGTAAACCTACTTCCAATATTTATGAAATTGTTGACGAAGCCAATGTTCGAAAAGCACCTGAATTCAGTTTA
>JAQCDT010000032.1 GCA_027620575.1 Verrucomicrobiota bacterium | reverse complement strand
AATAATATTTTTGAAAAAAGCCTCGTTGCCTTCCCAATTTATTTCGCTCTGACAACATTGATTGCATTCATTATTTACACGCTTTTCTACAAAAAGAAAAAGAGCCCTGTAATCTGTACAAACAAAGCAGTCTAGCCAATAGGCCTTTGCCTTTCATCGATCGAGTTGGCGATCATCGCACTCTTTTATAAAAGAAGGTGACAGAAAATATGGCTAACAATAAAGAAACAAAACTGGGTTCAGGTATTGAGATCAATTGAATATTATCCATTCCCACAATTCCATAAAATTCATCCCCAATTGCACCATAGCCCAATGTTGAAGACAGAATTCTGAACCCATTGATATTTCTCAAGGTCTCATCAAATGTATCTAAGCCTAACTCACCGGTTAAATTACCCACTCTTTGCATAGATGATTCATTAATTTCGAAATTTGCACTACCCCAGCCACTTTCTGGAGCAAAATAAACAGGCGTACTACTCGCCCACCAAGTGCCCCCACTTTGTTGTGGGTTAGCCAAATTAGAAATCGCAATTCTCAAATAAACAGGATCACTCTCACTCCAATTAGCAAAGTTTAAAGAGACGCCAGTGACTCCCTTAGCAATAAAATCTCCTGTCCATGCATCTGTTGGATTAAATGCAATAAGCTTACTTCCTTTGTTGCCTGGATTGATGCCAACGGGCATCCGCATATAAAAATCGCCTTGGGACATTCCATCAACTGAACTTCTAAGCCAAGGGTTTAATGGTTCCCAACCATCCAAATCATTCGAAAAATCACTAGTGTGCGCATGGCTTGTCAGCATTAAAAATGTACAACCAATGATACAGAATAAAATACGATAAGGAGCAAGGAACATAATAATGGCGACTGAATATCAATAAAGTTAATTTAAAATACCGAGCGGTGATAACACATTAGCAAAATTAAAGTTAGCGATATTAGGAATGACTGTAGTGATTTCCGATTGAGGAACTCCAAACCAACCCGCTAATTCGGCCATATAGGCATCGACTGAAGTTGTCGGCAAGATACGACCGCGCCCAACGTCATAAGGCCCTCCAGTGGATAAAATGGGATATTCTCCATAAATTTTACCTCCATTTGCACTACCACTGATAATGAAATGATTTCCTCCCCAAGCATGGTCCGAGCCGCTTCCATTGGAAGTTAAGGTTCTACCAAAATCAGATGCGGTGTAGAGCACCACATTGTTCTCTAGCCCTAAATTGACAATATTAGTCCAAAACATCTCAATCGCTTCATTCAACTCGCTGAATAAACTAGATTGTGGAACAATCACCTCATTATGATGATCCCATCCCCCTCTTTCCACGAAGAAAATTTGCCGATTCATTCCTAAAGCCATACGAGCTTCTAAAATTTTAGAAATCATTGAAAGTCGAGAAGCTGTGTCGGAATAATCGCTTAATGCATCTGGGTCAAACGGCTCTGAGAGACTGTCTAAAGCTTCTTTAAAATAAATTGATGTTTCAATAGATTGCTTATTAGATTGAGCTAAGGTTTTGGAATAAATATTGTGATAGTGATGACTCAATATATTATCGACAGACAGCTTAAGTGTCGGGTCTTCACTATAATTCCGCAATTGAACAATCCCTGATGGATCTGTAATATAAGGAACCGTTGAAAACCCTGTCTGCAGCACATTAGTGCCAGAAAGCGAAATATTCATAGAAATGTTCGCTTGCTCATTAGCATGAGCCATAATTTCAGCCATACGCCCTGCCCAACCTTTTGGATTGGTTCCACGCACTTGAGGGACAAGAGTCTGCCAATGAATTTGATGATCGGGATGCGAAAACAAACCTTCAGGCAACGCCTTAGTCGCACCGTTATATTCTGAAAGAGAGGTCGGCTCAATTAATGATCCAACATTTGAAACAAACGCCAAATCACCTTGGTCATAAAGTGTTTTTAAATAGGGTAAATCTGGATGAATCCCAAATTCTTGAAAATCTTGTCCCTCTGAAGTAATTGGCAACAAATGATCTCTTTGGTGAGCGAGGCCTTCTGCTCCATTCATCGTATTTTCTAAATTATTCGCATCATAGTTGACTCCATCCGCTAAATAAGTCCCACCCCGAACACTTTTATAGCTTTCATAGGCACTGGCTTCACGAGGCACCAACATATTGAATGAATCATTGCCCCCATTTAAAAACAAACAAATCAGTGCTTTATAATTTCCATAATTTGAAGCAGAAACTGCCCCTGCAGTAAGCTTTAAAGACAACAAAGAAGATAACAATGAAGCTGTGCCCACGGCCGCACAATTGGACTGTACAATAAATTCTCTTCGCGAAATTTTTTTCTTTAAATCCATAACATTAATATAGGGTATTAAATTCAACAAGGAACATAAATAAGCTCGCTACATATTTTACTTTAGCCGTACTTGATAAATTAGAAGACTGCAAAGCATCTAAAATAATTTGTTTAGAAGAAGCCTCTAGCCGTCCTCCACAAAGGATTAAATCCATATGCTCTATAAGCAATTCGTCATCATTGGAAATTGCGATTTCAAAAGAAAAATTAAGTGTAGCATCCGCATAATTTTTTGAGCCAAAATATCCACCATCTTGCTTGATCAGACCCTCATTAATTAAAATAGAAAAAGCATTGGCTAAATGCAAAGCACTGACATCGTTATTGATTTGAAATTCCGGAGCATTTAACCCTAAATCTGCAATCGTTCCATTAGGACTGTAGTCTGGTCGATAGAAATTAAAAACTGAACTCGATTCATAAGGTGCTTGCAAAATAATATCCTCTAAGCCCACAAAATATATCCATTCGTAAGTTCTTAAAGAAGTAAGACTGAAAGCACGGCTCAAATGCATGAGACGAATTAAAGGTTCCCTTAATTTTCCATGATTAGGGTCAAAAGATAAGACACTTTCTCTAGCTTCTGGATGAAGTAATACCGCTTTAATCGTGGCCACCATATCTCCTCGATTTCCCGTACCATTTCCATTGTACAAACCTGTCTTAAAAGCCTCTGCAACCGCATGGATATAGGTAGGTGATGGATTAGAGACCGTAAAACGTTGAATCAAAAATCGTGCAAAAAATGGGGGCATGTTTTTATGATTAAATAAATGGTCGAGTAAGCCATCTACATCATCACGCACACCTTGTGTATTTTGACTAAAGGGCCCCAAAATACTACCATCCAATAAAGTTTTAGCCGAAAAGTCGTGGCGGTTAGATTGAATACGCATAGGATCAATATAATTTCCATAAAATATCTCAATATTTGTACGGTCGAAAGGCCTTCGCATTCCAGTGAAAACTTTAGCAAATTCAGCGATATCATCATTATCATAGGTAGGAATCGCTTTCCCCTCTTCGTCTAATTCCAATGTTCCGTCTTCATTCAATTCCCATAAACCAATCGTGAATAGTTGCATGACTTCACGAGCAAAGTTTTCGTCAGGGAAGGTCCCCTTATTCGTATTCGCTTTTTGATTTTCCATATGGGATAAATAATAACCCATGTGTGGACTCCATGTAACTTCTCCTAAAATATCACGAAAATTTCCAAAAGCATGCCGAACAAAAATATCATAATAATTTAACCAACGTTCTGTCGTATTGGGATGATTGCTACCCTCTTCACCCACAACAAAATACTGACTCAAGGCCCAAGCAACTCTTTGCCTCAACTGATCTTTTGCATTGATCGCTGCTTCATACCACACAACTTTTTCCACATCATTTATTTTCAATCCATGCACATCCCATTCATGTCCAATATGTGCTATAGAGTTTTCTGCGTGCATTCCAATCTTGGGAATCCCTCGCCAATCAAGTTGATTTGGATAATCACTAGGATCAATTGGATTTCCGTCACTATCAAATCGTCCACCATGTCCAGGCAGAGAACAAGACCAGTCTGTTAAATAGTTAACTTGCCCTCGAACAAAAGGTAATTGGTGCCCATATGAGCTATTATGCCCTACCTCATTTTCTAAATAACCAGATTGCGTACTGTAATCTAAAAAATTTGGGTCACTACGCTCACGCCAATACGCACGATGATAGAACGGTGTTTCTGCGATCTGCTGATCAATCCACACTTCAAAATTCGTATAATTTTCATCGATGAAATTATTTGAATTCACATTGGGAAATGAATAGATCGTTGTGAGCGTGGGACCAAAAGACGCTTGCATTAAAAATCGACTCACTAATTCATAATTGGATACTCCTTCCGCCGTTGGCTCAAAACGTTTTCGAAAAAAGCCTTGTTCCCCTTGAGGCAAAAACAACTTCGGAAATTCGCCATTACTTTCTTCGATCGTACATGAATACGGGAAAATTGATTCCCACCCATTTCCATAATTTCTTGAAACAGCTATCCATTCGGACAAGCCATCTGAATACTCGATAATTTCAATCGGATGTGTCGCATCATTTAAATTGAGCTCTACCTGTGCATTTTCAAACTCTATACCACCCACTGAATCAATTTGCCCAAATACAGTTTGGCAAAGTGAAACAAATAGGATGAATGAAAAAGCAATAATGTGCATAATTAATATGACGAGGAGGTATCTGTAAAATTGTGTGAGTCATTTAGAATTAAAGCAACATTTAACTAATTTACGAATGCTTGTGATATTTTAAAAAAGTTCTAATCCAAATCGTAAATAGGACGACCTAATTTCTTTGAAGCGTATTTCTTATGATGCTTGTATTGCCTTTGTCTGACTCGTTTTCTCCAATTAATATAGCTCGAGAGCTTCAAGTGTGTTTTCATGATTACCTTCACTTGCTTCTCAGTTAAACCATGCTTCTTAAAAATTTCTTCAAAAGAAACTTTATCGCTTAAAGCCATGCGAATCAAATCATCCGGCGGGCTATCGTTTGGTTTTTTACTCATATTTCAATTTAAACACTTTGCTATTTCTTTTTGCATTACAGCTCTTAGAACAATACTTTACAGAGTCCCAAACCTTAGCCCATTTCTTTCGCCAAGAAAATGGCCGCTGACACACAGGGCATATTTTTTCCTCTGTATTTCTCTGATGCATGTCAGTAAAAAACACAGAAAATCATTTTTTTCAAAAGCCTTAAGCAGATTTTTACCCACTTAAGCTTTCAATTTAATTAGCAAAGCAACTAAGATTGCTTCTTTCGATTCTTAGCAAAGCGAGAGATACGCTTACTTTTTTTGTTACGATCGCCTCTAGGCTCACTACGATCACCTCGTTTTGAAAAACGCTTCCGCCCGTAACGCTTTTTCTTTTTCGGGTTCTCACCCTCTTGGTAGGATCTTGGTTGTTTGCCAAAGACTTCACCATCCTCAGTAATTTCCTGAAGTTCACGAGTTTTCTCACCTTTTAAGATATGAAAAAGCGCACTTATGATATCACTCGGTGTATTACCCGAGTCCAATAAACGATCAAACACCGTATCATATTTCTCGTAGTCACCTCCCTCAAGCACATCACGCACCTTTTCCAATAAGGTATCGGCTTTAGCACCTTCAACATCCTCTTGAGTCGGAATCTTTAAACGTTTCACCGATTGTTTAGTGTAGCGTTGAATCGCTTCTAAACGATGAATATCTCGCCCAAAGACAAAAGTGATTGATTTACCGGAGCGTCCTGCACGTGCCGTACGCCCGATACGATGCACATAATCCTCTGGATCGTATGGCAAATCATAATTAAATACATATTCGATATCATCAATATCCAGTCCCCTAGCCGCTACATCAGTCGCTACCAAAAGCTCAATCTTTCCTTCTCGAAAACGCTTAATCACTTTTTCACGAGTTGATTGATTGATATCACCATGAATTCTATCCGCCATGTAACCACGGTAGGTCAACGTCTCTGCCACTTCTTCCACCATCTGCTTTGTATTACAAAAAATAATTCCCTTCGAATTAAATTGCATATCGAGCAAGCGACTCAACACCTCAATCTTCGAACGATTTCTCACCTCATAGTAGGATTGATCAATCGACTCTACTGTCACCGTTGAAGTTTTAATATTTAAAGTCTTAGCATCTCGGCTGTACGCTTTAATTAAATTCGTCACCGACTTATTCATTGTCGCTGAGAAAAAGAGTGTCTGACGATCTTCGGGCAATGAATCTAAAATCTCTTCCATTTCATCACGAAACCCCATATCCAACATCCTATCTGCTTCGTCTAAAATCACCATGCTGATCGTATCTAATTTAAGCGTCTTTCGCTTTAAGTGATCAATAATACGCCCCGGTGTCCCCACCACCACATGAACACCCTTCTTCAAAGCTTTAATTTGTCGATCAATCGGCGCACCCCCGTAAATTGGAGTCGCATAAAAATGTTCCAAGTGAGAAGCCAAACGCTGAATCTCTTCCGCCACTTGCACCGCCAACTCACGAGTCGGACACAAAACTAAAGCCTGAGGACTTTTAAACTCCAGGTCTATTTTTTGTAGCATCGGCAATGAAAACGCCGCCGTTTTCCCTGAACCCGTTTGCGAAAGACCCACAATATCGACACCCTGCAAGGCCAAAGGAATCGCTTGCTCCTGAATCGGAGAAGGCAACTCAAAGCCCAAATCATTAATACTTGCCAATAAACGATCGTCTATCCCTAGCTTCTTAAAATTAGAATCCATAATCCGTCTCACTACGACCACGAAATTAATAAGTGCAAGACAATTAGCACAATCTAGCCGCTAAAACTATTCTTAATAATCACTAGGGACTTATTTTAAACTTTAAATATTCCAGATTTACTATTCAATGATACCCCTAAACTTTTAACTAAAACTTTATATTTATGTGCAAAATCATTACTCTTACTCTTAGCATCTTACTCGGTGCTGCGTTCGTTGTCTTTGGACTCAATTTCTTTTTTCAATTCATCCCTATGGATGGAGCACCAGAAGGTAGCGATGCGGCTACCTACATGGGACTTCTTTACATGAGCGGATACCTCGCTTTTGTTAAAGTACTTGAAGTGATTGGTGGCGTACTGGTTATCTTACCTAAAACTCGCAATCTTGGTCTGCTCATTCTCGGTCCGATCATCATCAATATCATCGCTTACCATTACTTCATCGCAAAAGATGGCTTTCACATGGATGTAGCCATCCTCGCTGTAATTGCAGCATTACTTCTATTTAAACAACGTAATGCTTTCGCTCAGTTTATTTTCACCTGTGGTTGCAATAAAGGCGAAAGCTCTGACGGCAATAACAGCTGCTCAATCTAAAATTTCGAAATATTCCTTTCTCAAAACCTGCAGTCCTCTGCAGGTTTTTTTGTAACTTGTTAAAGGAGCTTTTTTGCAAAAATTCAATTCACTGAATCGGTAACCTTGTTTAAGCCCTACGATATTTATGCAAAAGGGCCTTGGGCAAATGACAGGCATCATCAGGAAAGCGATGCAGGCGATCTTGATGTGCTTCAGCACTTCTCAAGTAATTAGTCAAAGGCAAGACTTCGACCGAAATCTTACTCGTATCCTCTCTGGATTCAATGAAACGCTTGGCCTCAATCAGATGAGCCTCATCACGACTGTAGAACCCGGTTCGATATTTTTTACCTACATCAGGCCCCTGTTGATCCACGCTGTAAGGATCAATGATTTCAAAAAGATATTCAACTAATTGAGCGACGGATACTGTATCTACATCGAAATCCACCTTCACGCATTCGGCATAACCATCGTAATCGCCATCCAGCGATTGAGAACTACCATTGGCTCGCCCTGCTTCAGTCGCTAAAATTCCAGGAATATAACGCAGAAATTCTTGGACGCCCCATAAGCAGCCCCCAGCTAAATAAATTGTTTCTGTAACCAATTTCATTAAAAGATTTTTATGGCGATTAATTGTTCAGTAAAAAATAAATTTACTTAACGATTGCATTTGATCAACAGAAATGTAATCAGATTAAAAATGATCTATAAAGGATATTCAAAATTCATAGTGATCTTAATTCTAGCCTTCAGTGCGAACTTGAGCCATGCGGACTCTGCTCTCGAAACAGCCGATTCCTCATTGCCCACCTACACACTGCCGACTTTGACCGTGCAAGGGCAAGAAATCGCCAACCTCAGACCCTCTAGTACTTATCAATCGATAGTCTCAAATTTAGATTTTGATCCGCGAATAGACTTTCAATCTAGAAATATGGCAGAAGCCCAAGGCGATATCAATATACGAGGAGGTATCTTTGAAGGCACGGGCATACAAATAGGAGCTGTTACCCTGATTGATCCACAAACAGGCCACTACTCCACCGAACTACCCATCGCCCCAGAAATGCTAACTAGACCCAAAGTCCTCACGGGTGCCAGTAACGCACTAAGAGGATTCAACAGTACCTCTGGAACACTCTCTTACCAATGGAGCGAGATGATAGAGGGCAGCAGTCTGACAATAGGCGGGGGTCAAAACGCCCTTAATTTCCAACGATTTCATAGTGCCACGATCCATAACTTTGCCGACTCAAATGAATGGACGTATGGAACAGAGTTTGAATACTCACGTTCAGAAAGCGATGGCACGATCCAAAACGGTGATCATGACTTCAGCCGATTATCGTCTCGTTTTCAAATCATTGGACCTAATTCTCAGATTGATTTCTTCGCTGGCACTCAAGACAAATATTTTGGTTGGCCTGGCATGTATACAGCCACTAAGCACATAAACCCAATTGAATATGAAGACATCAAGACACAGTTATTCATAGCAAATTACTTTAAAACATATTCGGAGAAAAGTTACGCAAAAGTAACAGCAGCCCACCGAATCAATAAAGATCATTACTCGTTAGATGCAATTAGAAGAAATACTCAACCTACCGATGATAATCATATTGTAGATTATGAAGGAGATCAAGAGACTCGAGTTAGCTCATTGGGCTTTCATGTTTTTAATGCTTTTAACTCAAACATGGGGATAAATTATACTGGACAAATCATAAAAGATTATTGGCGAAGTTCTTCAACAGTTGATTCTAGATATCAATCTAAATTTAGTATTGCTCCTGAATACATTTTTAAAACAAGTAATAAAAATAGCTTAAAACTGACATATGGGCTGAGCTTGGATAGTACGAGTGATGATCTTGCCTCAGAATCTTCGTTCTTCGGAAACATTCAATGGGAACGAAATCAAAGCAATGATTCCCAAAAAACTGCATACTTTTCGTACTCAGAGACAAGTTTGGTACCAGGCTACACGGCAATAGGTGCTCATAAAAGTAGTGAATTCAAAAGCGATTCTAATCTCGGAAGGGAAATTAGTAAAATTTATGAGATAGGCGGAACCATTCGCGATAGAAACCTCAAGCTTAATGGGACGATTTTTTACCGTATTGACGAAGATCTTGTTGATTGGATCTATTCATATTATTCATATGATGATGATGAAAATAGCCCGACTTATGAAAAATGGATCTATTCAGAAGATACTATAGAATCTAGAGCAGCATCTTCAGTTGATATGAAAACTTTTGGCATTGAGTTACTAGCGTCAAGAAAATGGGATCAACTTGAGACAATAGCTAGCTACAATTACCTCGATAAAGATAATGTAGTTTATAAAAATAAAAACCCTAAGATTGAAGGCAGCTATTATGCATTAAATTATGCAAAGCACCGATTTACACTAGGTTTAATCTGGGAACCGACAAGTTGGATTATAGTTCGCATTGATAATGAATGGAGAGACCAATTAGAAAACCTATTAAGAAAGAGTGACAACAGGGCATTTTTTACACATCTAAGCCTTAACATATCTCCTCCAAAAAATAATGATTTAGAGTTCTTTGTTTCTTTAGATAACTTATGGGATGATAATTACGAAGAAATGCCGGGCACTCCTGGAAAAGGCAGGCAAGCATCCTGTGGTGCAACTTTCAAGTGGTAATGTTTTAAATTAACATGCTCTACTTAGCGATAGTATCACTTATCTGGGCTTTTTCTTTTGGAATTATTGGAAGCTCACTTACCGGTGTCGATTCATTCTTAGTCGCCACCCTACGCCTCGCATCAGCTAGCTTAGTCTTTCTCCCCTTTCTTCGACCTAAAGCCATTCAAGGCAGCGATTCATTCAGGCTCTTCTTTTATGGGTTTATCCAATTCGGCCTCATGTACG
>JAQCDT010000031.1 GCA_027620575.1 Verrucomicrobiota bacterium | reverse complement strand
CAACCCAGAAACTTAATCTTCCAATAATTAATATTGGATACATTATGATGAGAAAAACTAAACTCAACAAACCGTTCATATTTTTAATCGTTTTGGAGAAGTTCTATTTGTAGTACATCCAAGTTCACTTTAGAAGGTTTGTTTTCATAAATCCCATCAATTTTTTTAACAAGAAGGGTTTCTTTAATACCTGTACTCATGTCTGTTATCCCAATAGAATTAGGTGTTAAAAGTTCTGAAAAATTGTCTCTTTGTGGTTCTACACGGTAAGTTATTCTTTTAATTTTCCCTGTGAGGTTATCAGTTAGATAAGAAACGAAAATATTCTTATTAACTTCATTCCCAGAATGATAAACAGTATATCTATCCTTAGAAAAATAATTATTAATAAAAACAGATAGTATAATAGATAGACCGATGATTAAAGATGGGATTTTAAGGTTCATTATATTGTATTAGATTAGAGATTGATACATTTTATTTCTCAAGAATTGTAAATTTCCCATGAGTCTTAAAGTCATTTTCTTTTAGATATTCTTTTATATCCTCTTTGAAATCAATATGAGGACTCATTGAATCACTAACCCATATTTTATCCTTTTTATCTATTACTGTAAACCTGTACGAACTTCTCCAAACTGGTGTCACTAACAATAGTGTGTCCTCGTCATCAATGAAAATGAAACACGGTGTGACATCTGAATCATCAGGGTTGTATTCATCTTTGAGTTTTTCGGTTTTAACATAGATTCCATCATATTTAACTAGATAGAAAGTATTTCTGTTTTCCTCTAATTCACTTTCAGTTGTACAAACTAAGATATCAGAGAAAAGAGAAGAACAGAAACAGAGTAGGAGTAGGGTAAGTTTAATTTTCATACTTAAAATGATCCAGGTTTAGAGATGGATGTTACTTTATTATCTTTAGACCTAAATATAATAATACCCTTCTTATCGAAATTAGGATATTCGTACACATATCTGTAGGTGTAATCTCCAGGATAAACAAATGTGGGTTTCCCTAAAATTAATTTAACATTTTCAAGGGTTTGTCCCTCGTATATTTTATTCCACTTATTTTTAATACTGGAATCATCATCATTACTAAACTTATACGACTTTATTTTATTGAAATCTAATAATAGTTTATCATTTGAGAAAATTAATTCATACATCTGACCTTCTTTAATATACTTGAATATTTCTGTATTGTCTTTGTCACTTTTTGAGTCTGGTTCACCTATTAGTTTAAAGACTTCATCCATATTCATTCCATTTTTCAGGAAAAATGACCAATCCTCTAAATTTTTATTTTTTGTATGTTCTTCTGATAGATATTCTTCTTCACTCAAAGAATGAATACTAAATCTACATGAATCTATTAATTCATATATTTCCGTAGTTAGTTTTATTTTACCTGACGAATGATAAGTTTCTGAATTAACGTATTGATTAGAGGGTTTAGATAGGTCGATTTTCAATAATTCAAAGTTATCCTTATCAAAAAAAACTACTGAAATATTTTTTAGTCTATTCTCATAATCCTTGTGTGGGGGGATGTTTTGAAATTCTACTAGGTAATTTAAATTTTCATCTATTAATTTAATCTGAACATCATATTCTACATTGAGTTTAAATCCACTTAAGAGATTCCCACTGTACTCCTGTTTATCGGATGAAATTGATTTTACTAAATAATCCTTTTGTATTAGATCCTTCAGTTTGAGTACTTCTTTAATGGATTCATCGTGAAGATTAATCGTTTCTTTCAATTTTTTGTCTGTTTCAAAAAATTTATATATCCCTAATATTACAATAACAAGTAATGTTAAAGTAATAATTGTTAATATAGTAATTAAAGTATTATTTTTCACATAGAAATTAATAATGTTAGATGTACCCTTTTTACAAGGAATTATTCTTACCGAATTCGATCTTTGAGGTAGATAAATTTTCCGTCTATGTAATATTTTGAATCATCTCTTAACTGACCACTATAGTCATAATATTTAAAAAAACCGTCTGGTTCTCCGTATTTGAAATTACCTGAATATTCCATCTGACCATTATCGTAATAAGATTCCTGTATACCGTGTAGTTTTCCGTCTTTGTAATTCTCTGATCTTCTTAACTGACCGTTTTCATAATAACTTTTACATGAACCGTGTAGTATACCGTCTTTGTATGATCCATTTTCTTCAAATTGACCATTTTCATAATAAGAAACTATTTTCCCCGTATATGGGGTGTCCGAATTTATAGGGTAGTATTTATCATTTCTGTAGTTTAGTTCTGATTCCTCAACGACCTGTTCCTCAACGACCTGTTCTTCAACGACTTTATCACAACTAATAAGTGTTATTAGAATAAAAATAATGAAAGTGATAGTGATATTCCTTTGTGTTTCATCTCTCATAATAGTTTAGATAACTTTTACTATTCCAGTTTTCAACTTTAAAAAATTCGACCTTCTTATATTCTTCTTCAAAGGTCTTCATTCTCTTTAATCTCTTTTTATACTTATCCAAAGTAACCCAAATAAGAGAGGGATAGTAGGGTTTATTCTTCGTTAAAATCGTCCCATATTTTTTATTCATGGAATCACAGATTCTTTGAGTGGAATAACCTCTTCGATGAAGTCTATAAATTCTCTCTAATCTTTCCTTTTGTTCATCTGGAAGTCTTAGAATACTAAGATGATTAGATACGACTTTTGATTCAATATTGAGGATATATGGGTTAACCAAATATACACTCAGATTTATTCCACCGTGACGGATTTAGCTAAGTTTCTTGGCTTATCGACGTCGCAGCCTCTTTCTAGAGCGATGTAGTAGCTGAGTAGCTGAACAGGGATGCTCATTAAAATGGGCTGTATAATCTCGTGTGCTTCGGGCACTTGAATTAAGTCATCAATGGCATCTTCGGGGAGTTCGCAATCTTGTGAAGCGATGCAAATAACTTTGCCTTTTCGGGCTTTGATTTCTTTGATGTTGGCCATGCTCTTTTGGAACATTTCACCGTTGGTGGTTAAAAACACACTTGGACATTTTTCACTGATCAGAGCGATGGGGCCATGTTTCATTTCTGCGGCTGGATAGCCTTCGGCATGGATATAGGAAATTTCTTTGAGCTTGAGGGCACCTTCTAGAGCAATAGGAAACATGAGCTGTCGTCCTAAAAATAAGCAATCTTCATAGTGTGCGTATTTTTTCGCTACTTTTTGGATGATGTCTTTGGATTCTAATGTTTTCTCTACGAGTTTTGGAAGTCCTTTGAGGGCTTTGACGATATTGCATCCATCGGTGTAGCTTAAGTTTCTTAGGCGTCCTAAATAAAGTGCAAGCATGGCACAGAGCATGACTTGAGAAGTGAAGGCTTTGGTCGAGGCGACTCCGATCTCGGGTCCAGCGTGTTGATAAATCCCTCCATCGCATTCACGGGCGATGCTTGAACCGACGCTGTTGTTGATGGATAGGGTTTTGTAGCCTTTGCGTTTGGCTTCTTTAAGTGCTGAAAGTGAGTCGATGGTTTCGCCTGATTGGCTGATCGCAATGACGAGTGAATTTTTGTCGAGCGGGGCGTTGCGGTAACGAAATTCAGAGGCGTATTCGACTTCGACTGGGATTCGGGCGAAGCGTTCGATTAAGTATTCGGCGATTAAGCAGGCATGCCATGCAGTCCCACAGGCAATGAAGATGATGCGATCAATTTGGCTAAGTTCCTGTGGCTGAATGTTCAGCCCACCGAAGAAAGCGGTACTACCATCATCAGAAAAGCGTCCACGCATCCCATTTTTTAAAGCTGCGGGTTGCTCAAAAATTTCTTTTTCCATGAAGTGCTGAAAATCACCAAGTTCGGCATCACTAGTATCCCAATCAACGGTTTGGATGACCGCATTGACAGAGACTTTGCTGATGGTTGAAATCGAAAAATCTTCAGCGGTGAGATGGACAATCTCGTTGTCATTTAGATAGACAACATTTTGTGTACAATGAGTGAGAGCATTAACATCTGAGGCAATGAGATGTTCATTTTTCCCTACGCCAATGATCAATGGAGAGCCACGGCGAGCACAAATCATTTCATCGGGATAGTCTTTGGAAATAACGGCAATACCAAAAGTGCCTTCGAGATGTAGGAGAGCTTTGCGAACGGATTCTAAAAATCGATTGGAATCAGGGGCTTCGAGTTCTTTTTCGAAGTGGTAAGCAATTAAATTTACAATCGCTTCGGAATCGGTGTCTGAAGCAAAGGTATAGTTTTTTGATTCAAGAAATTGCTTAATTTGTAAGTAGTTTTCGATCACGCCATTGTGTACGAGGGCGAAGCGTTGATCGCTACTGATATGGGGGTGGGCATTTTTTTCGGTCACGTCACCGTGGGTCGCCCAGCGAGTGTGGCAAATTCCTGTTCGTGCTTTGAGGTAATTCTTAGGCAGTGCTGCATCGAGGGCTTTCACACGTCCGACTCGCTTGGTGTGCTGAATTTGTTTGTTCTCAATGATTGAAAGGCCTGAGGAGTCATAGCCTCTATATTCCAAGCGTTTAAGACCTTCAATGAGTCGAGTTCCAATTTCTTTTGAGCCTACGTATCCTACTATTCCGCACATGTTGGGTAATTATTTATTTTTGATGGGTTTACAGTCATTGACAATAGCTTCTTTTTAATTCTCAATTTGCCTCGTGAGCAAGCGTAAAGTCATATGTATAATCATGGGAGGTGGCCGAGGGACTCGCCTAAATCCACTGACTCAAGTTCGTTGTAAGCCTGCTGTTCCTTTGGCAGGAAAATATCGATTAGCCGATATTCCAATCAGCAATTGTTTAAATGCGGGCTACAATCAAATCTTTGTGCTGACTCAGTTCAATACGGCTTCCTTGCACCGCCATATTCAAGAGTCGTATAAGTTTGATCCTTTTGGCGGTGGTTTCGTTGATATTTTATCGGCTGAGCAGACGGAAAGAAGTAGCAATTGGTATCAAGGGACTGCGGATGCGGTTCGACAAAATCTGCACCATTTTGGAGTCGAAGGAGAAAATGACCTGTGTATCATTTTATCGGGCGATCAGCTTTTTCGTATGAATTTAGCGGACTTTGTTAAAGAACATATTGAGAACCATGCGGATGTCAGTATTGCCGCCAAGCCATTGCCTTTAGATCAAGCTGAGGGTCTTGGGTTGATGCGAGTGAATGAAGCTCTTGAAATTAACGAATTTGTTGAAAAGCCAACGGATCCTAAAGTGATTTCAGGGCTTGCGGTAGGCTCTGGTGTGAAGTCAAAAATGAAAGACCCAGAATCGGTTGATTACTGTTTAGCGTCTATGGGGATTTACGTCTTCAATGCACGAGCTTTGTCCGAAGCCTTAGATTCAGATATGAAGGATTTCGGCAAAGAAGTCATTCCTAGTCTCTTAGGCAAAAAGAAATTACACAGTTATATTTTTGATGATTACTGGGAAGATATTGGAACAGTCAAAGCGTTCTTTGAATGTAATCTTCAGCTTACGGATATTCAGCCACCGTTTAATTTTTATAATGAAATTGAAAGAATTTACACGCGTGCTCGATATCTTCCGGCGGTTAAGGTGAACGGTGCAAGTATTGAACATGCGGTCATTGCGGATGGTTCGATAATTAACAACGCTGAATTAAATCGAGTTATGTTAGGAGTTCGTTCGGTCATTTCTGAGGGGTCTAAGCTGAACAATGTAGTGATGATGGGAGCCGATCGATTTGAAAATGATGAAGATTTTACAGAGAATGAAGCACTGGGGCGTCCAAATATTGGGGTGGGTAAAAATTGTTCGATAAAGAATGCAATTTTAGATAAGAATGTACGAATTGGAGAAAATGTGGTACTTGATCCAAAGGGACTAGAAGATAATTTTGAATCTGGTGCCGATGTAGTGATTCGTGACGGTGTTTTGATCGTTACTAAAGATGCAGTGCTTCCGGATGGCTTTCAAATGAAAGCGTGATTTCATGAATCTTAATAGAGGGCTCGGTGTTTTCTTCTTTTGAAAAAGATGAGAAAGCCCATTCCAAGAATGAATATAGAGTAGAATTGCCCTCGGCTGAGTCCCATAATCAAAGCAGCGTCAGGCTCTCGGAAAATTTCATTAAATATCCGAAATGAGCTGTAGAGAATGAGCGATTCACCGATAAGTTGTCCTGAGGAATATTGGGTGAACCAAAAACGGTATTGTAGATAAATCAATGGAATGAATCCTTCGCTTATGGAAGCATATATTTGGGAAGGATGCCTAGGTTGTATTCCATAATAGCCTGTTATTGCATTGTAGCTCATCGGGCTATTCGGAAAAAGCACGGCCCAAGGTACCGTAGTGATTTTCCCCCAAAGTTCACCATTAATAAAATTGGCTAATCGTCCGAGCATTATTCCGAGAGGGGCAATGCTTACTAGGCAATCCCCCAGAGACCATGGATTGTAGTTTCTTTGTTTCGCAAAAAAGAGATTGGCTAATAAAACACCAATGATGCCTCCATGGCTGGACATGCCTCCTTGATCAATTCGAAAGAAAAGAAGCGGATTGGCTATGAAATCATTTAAGTCATAAAAAAGCATATACCCAAGACGGCCTCCAATAAGAACACCGAGAATAATATAGGTCATAAAGTCGGATCGTTCTTTCGCATTGATGGGAAATTTTTCTTTTTTATCGCAGAAGTAGAGGAACATCCAAGTGAATAAAAATCCAAGTAAATAGGACAGCCCATAAAAACGGATTCCTTCTAAGCCGAGCGGATTTTCTGGGAATTCTAGGAGAAAAGGACTTAAGTCATGGATCCAATAGTCTAGATTTTTGTCTGACATAAACTGATTTTAAAGGGTGTTCGGCGATTCTTTTTTACCGTTATTGAAAATTTTTACTTTTAAAACAGATTTTTAAAATTTATACAAGGATATGCATTTGGTTTTTCCTGTATCCTTATTACTCTGTTTTCTTTTCAGTAGTGTGTGTGTGAGCGGAAATTTATCGGCTCAAAATCAAGAAGCCCGTGCATTGGTTGCTGACCTATCGCAAGATATTGCATTGATGGATCGCCAGATTCGTGGCTTGAAGTTGGATATTGAAATTTTAAAAGACAATCAAGCGGAGACGGGCAAACAATCTTCTCTTCGGGCTTTAGAAATGAAGTTGAATCAAATGAGTAACGATTTAAATACTTTGAAAATAGCAGTATCGACACAAGAAAGTCGGATTAAGCAAGCGGTCTTAGATGAAGTAGCCAAGCAAATGGATGTTTATGTTTCTAATATTAATAATCAGCTTGGTTTTACCGATAACTCGGCAAAGAAGCCTGAGGTGAAAGAAGAGTTTTCGGATGATTATCCTAAGTCAGGTGTCAGCTATGAGGTACAGCCTGGGGATACACTTAGCCAAATAGCCGTACAATTTGGCTCAAGGGTTGAATACATACAAGATGCGAACCAAATAAATAATCCGGCAAGGGATTTACGAGTTGGCGATATTATTTTTATACCATTAACTGACGAATAATTATTATGGCACAATCAAAGAATAGACTAGGGAGAGGTTTAGGAGGACTAATTAGTGGTGGCGGAGTCGCTCAGACTAAAAAGTCTCAAGAAAACATTGCTTCTGAAACTAAAGCAAAGACTGAAAAGACCCCATCTTCTTCAAAAGGAAGCAAAGCTAAGAGTACTAGCACTTCTGATACCTCAGGCTTGGGCTACCAAGAAATCATCATAGGAAAAATTAAAGCTAATCCTTATCAGCCGAGGAGAGAGATTGCAGAAACACAAGTGAAAGAATTAGCTCGGAGTATTCAGTCTGAAGGATTACTTCAGCCAATCGTGGTACGCTCTACAGGGAAGGGATATGAATTGATCGCTGGAGAGCGTCGTCTCCGTGCCTACAAATTTTTAAAATCGAAAACGATTCCTTGTCGTGTGATTGAAGCCAGTGATGCATCATCGGCTTCTTTGGCCTTAATTGAGAATTTGCAAAGAGAAAACCTAAACCCTATAGATGAAGCCCTGGGGTATGCAAGTTTGGTCAGAGATTTTGATTTAACGCAAGAAGCTGCAGCCGATCGAGTGGGCAAAGGAAGAGCCACTGTGGCGAATGCACTAAGGTTGCTTTCACTGAGTGAAGAAATACAAGGATTTTTAAGTCGGCGTTTACTCTCTACCGGCCACGCAAAAGTTTTATTGGGAGTTAAAGATGGTGCTCAGCAGCACTTGTTGGCTCGTCGAATTATTGAATCAAATTTGAGTGTTCGAGAAGCTGAGAAAATCGTCAAACGATTGAATGAAGATCTCGAATCATCGGACGGATCGGGCTCAGGGAATGACAACTCCACCAAGACAAATGATAAACGTGCGGAAAATACCGCAATTGCTGATTTAGAGAAGCGTATCGAAAAACATTTTAATACAAATGTCACGATACAGCACGGGAAGAAAAAAGGTAAATTAGTGATCGAATATTTTGGTAACGAAGACCTAGATAGGCTTTTGGAGTTATTGGGGATTAATCAACGATAATTTAAAGAGATTAAACGATGGCTAAACAATATTGGTTAATGAAATCGGAGCCGGACACGTTTTCGTTTCAAGATTTAAAAGATCGTCCGAAGCAAAGAGAGCCTTGGGATGGGGTGCGTAATTATCAGGCTCGAAATTTTATGCGAGATGCGATGTCTATTGGAGATGGTGTTCTTTTTTATCATTCCAACACTAAGCCTCCGGGAATCGTTGGCTTAGCGGAAGTAGCGAGTAAGGCTTACCCAGACCCTACAGCTTTTGATAAAACCTCTAAATATTATGACGAAAAAAGTGATCCGAATAATCCACGGTGGTTTTTAGTGGATGTAGCTTATAAGAAAGACTTTAAGCATCCAGTCACCCTTGAGGCAATGAAAGCGATACCAGAATTAGCCGAGATGAAAGTTTTGCAAAAAGGGAATCGTTTGTCGATCACACCAGTCAGTGCAAAAGAATATAAGGCACTATGTGCCGCTGGGTTATAATCGAGAATTAAGGCTGAATAGACTGGCTATGGCTATGGCTATGGCTGTCGATGTGGCTTTCAATTTCCACCTCTTGTTTTTTTTCGAATAGTTTAAAAATCGTCAGAGTAGATACGATGGCTAAGATTAGCAAAACAGCGCCTAAGAGTAATCCTTTAGTGGTCATATGTTTGATGGGTTATTAAGAAAAGTTAAAAGCTTAAGACAAGCGATCTCTGTAATCTTCATAAGTGAATGAGCGAATGAGCTTAAGTCCATCGCTTTGATTAAAAAGACAAATCGCAGGAAGGGGAACGCCGTTAAAGGTGGAAGTTTTTACCATTGTGTAATGCGACATGTCTAAAAATTGAAGTGTATCATTTATCTTTAGAGGTTTTTCAAATGAGTAGTCGCCTATGATATCACCAGCAAGACATGATAAGCCACCGAGTCTATACGTGTACGGCTTTTCATTTGCAGGAAAAGCATCTAGAATATTGGGACGGTAGGGCATCTCAAGAACATCGGGCATATGGCAGGTAGCCGATATATTTAAAATGGCATTGTGTGCGTTTTCAGTTTCTAAAATATCTAAGACCTTGGCATTGAGAATTCCTGTATGTAATGCGACTGCTTCACCAGGCTCTAAATATACAGTCAGATTATATTTTTTTTGAAAATATTCGATGGTTTCACACAGGCGTTTGATATCGTAATTCGGTCGAGTGATATGGTGGCCACCCCCAAAATTTAGCCATTTGCAATGTGTAATAATATCTTTGAATTTATCCTCAAAGGCTAAAGCTGTTTGCTCTAGAGCATCCGAATCTTCTTCGCACAAGGTGTGAAAATGTAATCCACTAATAGAGTTTAAGGATACTTTCGGATAATCCTTTAAATTTTTTTCTAAAGTAGCACGTATAGTTCCAAGTCTAGAATCAGCAGTACAAGGATTATACAATTCGTTGTCGCCAGTTGAAAATTGTGGATTAATTCTAAGTCCGAATTCGGGGCGTTTTTGCCCTTCAGTTGCGGAAATGCCCATAGCTAGTTGCTGCATTGAATTAAAAATTATTGTATGACTGAAAGCTGCTAATGTACGGACTTCTTTCGAGGTAAAGGCTGGTGAATAAACATGAATCTCTTTACCAAAGTGTTCCTTGGCTAAAAGTGCTTCATTGACTCCGCTTGAGCTCGTACCATCTAAATAATTTTTTAAAATTGGATAAGTACTGAAACAAGAAAATCCTTTTTGTGCTAATAGAATTTTTGCCCCAGTCTTTTCTCTTATGTCCTTTAGGATGTCCCCATTCGCTTTTAATAAATCAGTGTGTATAATAAATGAAGGATTCGGAGCTTCATCAAAGGGAATTTTTCGAAACTGTGCG
>JAQCDT010000030.1 GCA_027620575.1 Verrucomicrobiota bacterium | reverse complement strand
AATAAAAAAATTAAATCAAATTCGCCGGAAACCTTGGGCTGACCCTTAATCTCTTTAGTTTCTTGTTCGATTTCTAAACCTTCTAAACCTTCGATATTAAATTTAAATTCACTGATGTCAGTCCAATTATATTTTTCAAAATCTAAAGTAAAAAAATAATCTACGTTTTGAGTGCCATTTGGCGCAACAACATGTTGGTTGACGATGTCGTGTATTCTGTTGTGTATCTTCCACTTTTTTTCCATCGCTATTTTTAATTCGATGTAATTCTGAATAGCATCATTGAATTCTAATTCAGGATACAATTCGCTAATTAACGCATCTGAAATTTTAGATTGATCCTTTACGGACCATGATAATATCTCTCTTAATTCATTAATCATTAGCCTAAAGATCTAGTTACATTGAAACCATCGCCACCTCCAAATCCATATTCGGCTTCAATTTTGCACCAAGGACATGTATTTACTCGATTATTGCCAATACAATGTAGCCCACCACAACTGCATACAGCAAAAGCATATTGATTACCACAACATGGACAAGACGGCGCACCTATGAGTTCTTCAGTATTAATTGACACTTTTTCTTTGTACTTGTCAGATAATTCAAAATAAGATTCATCTATTTGAAAGCCCCCAACTAATTGGTACTGCTTGGTTTGAAAATCAAGATATTCAATTTCTGAATTAATAAATACTTTGTGATATTTAATCAAATAGGGTCTCTGAGTTGTTTGGCATTTTCCGGTTAAAACAACATAATTGTCGTCGATAGATTGCTTTGACAACTTTCTTAAATCAACAATAGATAATTCCTCATTCCCGCGCATATCGATATTGAATTCCTTATCAGCATCAACTCTTTCGCTAGAAATCCGAATTGACGCTGATACCCATTCAAAAAATCTTTTATATGAACCTGAATCGGCGTTGTCAAATTGCAATAAGTTGTCAGTCAACTTTGATAATAAAAGTTGGTCTGTATGACCTCCAAAAGAAATGCAAATTAAATTACATCTGCTTTTCCAAGTGTTTGACCAATTTTCGATTGCACTAGAGGTGTCGTCAGTAGGGCAACCATCAGTTAATAGAAATACTAATGGTTTCCAATCACCCTTTGTTGTTGATGTATTTGGTACAATATTTCTTTGTAGCTCATCTATGAGATGATAAAGTCCATTGCTTAATGATGTTCCCCCACCAATTGGAAATTTAGGGGGATAAAACGTAACAATATCCTGTAAAGGAACAATAGTTTTTGCCTTACCTGCAAATACAACAATTGAAATATGAACTGTTTCTAGTGCGCTTGGGTCAGTTTTCAATTCTGTTATAATATCGCGAATCCCCTTTTCTACATTCAGGATTGGCTCTCCGACCATTGATTCTGAGACATCTACTAAAAAATATACTGGTAACCTTCTCATAATTTATATTACTAGGTGAACTTGAGATGGCGGTGGTGGAAGCGCGACAGCTTCAGTTGTACCTACACTCTTATTACCAATCTCAATAGTTTCCGAAACCCATTTAAAAAATTGTCTCAACATTTCCGGATCAGTACTATCGAGCTGAACTACATCATTAGTTAATTCTTTTAAAATCTCCGTATTTGATTGTCCTCCAGCTGCACAGCAAACTATTGCACCAAAATTCAATGATTTGATTTTCGGGACCATTGATCTGTAAAGTAGCAGATCACTGGGTTTACCATCTGTAAAAAGGAAAAGCAAAGGTCTCCAATCGCCTTTCTTAGTCTTCGATCCTTTAACGACTTCAGATTTTATTTTTTCATAAGCTACCTCTAGAGCTTTTCCTGTATGAGTAGGGCCACTTTTTGGACATTGAATTTCCGGTAATTGGAAACTTGCCAAATCTGTAAGCGATACTAGATCCTCAACCTCTCTATTGAAAGTAATAATTGAAACCCACAAAGAATCGAGCGCTTGTGGATCAGTTCGTAAGGTATTAATCATGCCATTTAAAGCATTATTTAATGCTTCAATGGGCTCTCCATACATTGATCCGGAAGTGTCTAATAAAAAGTATACTGGTAACCTTCTCAAGAAATATAGAATTTGATTAAACTACAATATTCAATTCACTTGGTGGGGGTGGAAGTTCATTCAAGCCTACCACCTCTTTACCCGATTCCTCGACTTTAGATGAGCTAACGCCTATTGATGCAGTAACCCATTGAAAAAATTTACCTATACTAGCAGTATCCGCATTATCTAGGCTTACCACGTTTTCTGTGATTTGTTTTAAAATATTCGTATCAGCACCGGAACCGGCTCCACATGCAACGGTAAAAGCAACTTTACGCTTTTGGTATTCTGTCAACCCAGATTGCCAATTATCTGTTGGAATTCCATCTGTCATAATAAATACTAACGGCTTCCAATCACCCTTCTGCTCCATAGTGGTTTTAGCGACTTCAGTATCTATTTTGGTACTCACAAGTTTCAAAGCCTCACCGAGCGATGTAGTGCCAGAGGCACTTATATCTACCATTTGGAAAGAAGCTAAATCCGTCAAAGGAATAATTTGATTTGCTTCCGTATTAAACGTGATTACACTCAAAAATGCTGTTTCAATAGCCTGAGGGTTTTGACGCAGTGAGCTAATCATAACTTGAACTCCATTTTTAACCGCTTCAATCGGTTCTCCCGACATTGATCCGGAAGTATCTAATAAAAGGTAAACTGGTAATCTTCTCATGTTGTTTAGTTATTGGTGTAACGTTGTAAAATTTGAACAAAATTGTCTGTAGGCTCAGGATCTCCGACAGCATTAAACTTCCAATCACCATTATGCCTGTAGATTTCACCAAAAACCATAGATCTCATCCCTTCGAATTGAGGACTGTTTGAAAGACTGTATCTAGCGATTTCTTTGCCCTTAGCATCGCATGCTCTAATAAATGCGTTATCAACTTGCCCGAAATGCTGATTTTTCTTTTGACCTTGATAAATGCAAACGATAAATAAAATTTTGTCAATTTTCTCGGGTAGTGAATCTAGTTTAACAATAATTTGTTCATCATCTCCTTCACCTTCACCCGTTAGGTTATCTCCGGTATGGACTATCAGCTCTCCTTGATTTAATAACTGCTTTACTTTTTGTGCCATCACAGTCTTTGATGCACCCTCAGGATAAAGCATGTTTGATGTTCCCGAACCAGAAGGATATGTCATGCTATTGAAGAAAATGATATCCCCACCATGCAAACTGACCTTGTGGCCATTAGCAAAGCGTAATTCTTTCCCTAGGTTAGCTACCTTTCCATTGGAATCCAATAAAAATGCTATAGCATCTAAGTCAAAGTCTTCTTCCTTCTTCCCAAAAAGTCCGGATAGGAAACCTTTCTTTTCCTCGCGGACATCCCATCCGAGGCCAACAGTGATTTGAGAAAGGTCATAAACACTTTCTCCAGCTGAATTTTTTCTAAGATCAATTTTCTGACCTTTCCTTAAATTAATGAAGTCTGCCATACTACTTAACTATTGTTCCGTTAAAATATTTGTCTACGAAAAAATCAAGCTCTTTTTCTTCTCCAACTCCAATAGCATCAAATTTCCATTCAGAATTACGTTTGTAGAGCCTACCAAATTCAACACCCGTTTCGATACTAAAATCTTCATCAAGCTCGTATTTCATTACTTCTTGATTTGTATTGTTATCTACTAATCTGATGTATGCATTCTTTACTTGACCAAAATTTTGATTATTTCGAATTTTTGCATCATTAATTGTCACTACAAAAATTATTTCTTCGATATCTGCTGGTACTTTATTTAAGTCTACCTTAATTGCTTCGTCGTCACCATGATCACTTACTCCACCAGTAGGGTCGTCCCCAGTATGACGGACACCATATTGTCCTACTTCGCAAGTGCAATTATCCGTATCATGGCCATTGCCACATAGATTATTATAAAAGATGAAAAAATCTGCAGAAGGTAAACGTCTATTCTTATCTACCATCATTGCTGAAACATCTAAATCAAAATCATAACCTGTACCAGGATTGGGGTCCCACCCTAAACCAACGGTCATGTCATAAAAGCCAACTGTAACTTTCTGACCTTTCTTTAAGTTAATAACGTTGTTTTCCATATTCTCTAAATTCCTATTAATGAACGAAAAGAATTAAGCTTAAGGTTAAGTAGTTCCCCAAACTCTACTGCCCATGGAAAATTATATCCTTTGGCAAATACAAACACAGTGAATATAAAATACATTGCAAGTAAAAGAAGCCCCTGCAAACGACCCATACCTTTATTGAAGTAATATACAATAAATGCTAAAGACGTTAATATCAGAAGACTAATCCTAAGTTCTGCGACATTTTGCACTGTTTCTGCGCCCATCTCTATTGGTCCGTACACGATTGTATATAGAAATAAGGGAAATCCTAAAGCAAAACATATGTCAAAAATATTACTACCCAGTGCGTTAGCGACTGCATCGTCATATTGACCATCCATGGCATCGCGATAAGAAAGAATTGTATCTGGAACACTAGTTGCCGCTGATGCAAGGACTACAGCAATAAAATATGGCGCCAATCCCATTTCACCAGCTAGAGCTTCGCAAGCCTCAACTAACCCAATACATGCTGCGCCTATTACTAGCATAGCGACAATCAAAAGCCACCAAGCATTTTTAGATTTTAGTTCTCTTTGTCCAATAATCAGACTTTCCAAATCAAGAGTTAACAAAGACAATAAAAATCCACGATTAGACTGAGAGCCTTCTTCGTCATCTTCATCAGAATCTTCGGATTCTTCACTTACAGTCATGGTTTTCAACATGATGATTACATAGGCAGCGTATGTGAGCATCAAAATGACACCATGCCACCAATAAAGGGTGTTACCAGAAATCAAAAAGATTAATATGAACTCAGCAGCAACAAGACTGAGACCGTCCCTTAAAATTACTTTTTTTGAAACATTTACTCTTTTAGCAATCCCAAAACCAATAACCGCAAAAATCACAACTGCCGGAATGATCATTCCGTTGAATATTGCACTACCCGCTGTGGTTCCTATTCCAAAAGCAAAGTTATCTACGTGCCCTAAAAGAATTAATCCAAACAATGTAGTGAAGAGCTCTGGCATGGAACTTCCAATAGCATTAATGGTTGCCCCTCGGACTCCGTCAGAGAGATTTCGCCCCAAATACTCAGAGGCAGTTTCAAAACCATCACTGGCTCTCCAAATAATTACCATTGCTCCTACAATGGCAAGTAATGCAATAAGTGTAATCATATACAATTGTGGTTAGTCTTTAAGACTCACGAATATAAGTAGTTTTTTCGAATTCAATCTTAATAGGGAAAATTATTTACTTGAGATTAATTAGATTCGATCTAAACTGATTGGCTTTATTTAGGTAATTCATTAAAAGTAAAACTGATATTATCATCACACCAAAACCTATTATCGACCAGCCGAAGGTGTCATATAGTCCGTGTAAAATAGCTGGAATGCTTACTGCAACGAACAACAATCCCGAACGGAATTTAGGATAGAGATACCTAAAAGATAAAAAGTAGGCAGCGATCGCCGACCATATTGAATGTAAGAAAGGTAAAGATGTTAATCGCGCTATATTTAAAAAGAAAGCAGCACTATAATCGAATTGAGTATTTACACTAGTTTGGTAGTGTACCCCTTCAACCGTACCAAAACCTAAACCAGATATTAAACCGTAGTATACAAGGGTTTGAGGTATTAATGGTTCTTTTGCCTTTCGTAAAATGATCAAAAGTGGGAGTGCTTTAGTGACCTCTTCAACAAGCCCAACTCCAAATGTGAATCCAATCATTCTTGAAAAAATTGAATCCGATTTCGTAAGAGCGTAAATTTGTTCAAATGGAGGAAATTGCTGAATACTTGGAATAAAAAAAGTAGCCAATTGCGCAGCAAAAAATAAAGCGATTACGAGCTTATTATTGACTTGATTAGTTTTAAAAAGAAAATAGTAAAAAATAGCCCAAACAAATGAAAAGTAAATCGCAATAATGTAAAATGTAAAAATATTTGAAATAAGAGAAAAGAAGGAAATAATTATAGCAGGAGAAAGACCAATAATAGCTAAAAGAAGGAAAGTCTTATTTTTAAAAAGTTCATTTTTTATGGTGCTCCAATTTGGGAAAATAAGCACTGTGAAAATCGATTTGATTTGCTGTAACATGTTTCCCTTTGTTGGTATTTTTATTTTAACACGATTATCCTTAAGCAACTGTCTTACTGTAGAGTGGATGCCGTTTATCTCAATAGCATCGAATACTAGAATTTGACCTGACTCAACATAGGTTTTAATATTCTCAACTGTATATGGTCCAAATTTGGCCCCGTTTCGAACTACATAAATATCATTCATTTCATTCAATTATGTTTTTTAGTAGTACTCCTTGATATACGCATAAGCCCTATCAAAGAGCACCTGGTCCTTTATTTTATACTTTGCCCATAGAACTTTGCGCAAAGAGCTTTGCACTTCCCGCTCGGGAGGATTGGCGATAACACAGTCAAAGGACTTAATCCGATCACCTTCGAAAAAAGCTGGATTGCGTAAAGTATCACCACGGGCAATTTGAAAGTCTTCAATCCCGTGTAAGAACATGTTCATTCGAGCAATGGAGCTTGAAGTAAGGTTCTTTTCCTGGCCATACAACTTGAGCGTACGGTAGTCTTCGTTGTTTTCCTTCAAGTGAGCAACACACTCTAGCAGCATCCCTCCAGTACCGCATGCGGGATCATAAATGGTCTCACCTTCGTGTGGGTCCAAAATCAATCCTAACAGATGTACAACCGACCGAGGTGTGTAGAACTCCCCCGCCTTCTTATTGGTCAAATCCGCAAAGTGCTTGATCAAATACTCATAGGCTTGGCCGAGCAAATCGGCATCTACGTTACTATTTGAAAGGTTGTATTGGGAAAAGTGCTCAATAAGGTCGGTGAGAAGACGATCTGAGAGCTTGTTCTTATTGCTCCACTGGGCATCACCAAAAATGCCATAGAGAAATTCCTGATTGGCCTGCTCAATACCTCTTAAAGCTTGCTCAATGGCAAGACCTACATTAGTTGTGGTTTCGCGAACCGTATTCCAATGGCAGCCATCGGGCAGAACAAATCTGTGGAACTCGGGAAGCTGCGCGTACTCCACATCTCCGCCAGATTCTAGTAGTGCGTTTTGGTATTCTTCATCATATACATCCGAAATGCGCTTGAAGAATAGTAACGGGAATATGTAGACCTTAAAGTCAGAGGCGTCTACGGGACCTTTTAGAATCCAGGCGGCCTTAGACAGGTATTGTTCTAGTTGGGAAAGAGTGAGTTTTTTCATTTTAGAATCTTCGTTGATAGCAAAGAGATAGCTTGTTTGTAATACGGCTCATTCTCGGCAAGTCTTTCAATTCTGTCTGCCAGCCACAATACTTCTAATTCTTCCGTAGACACATTGAAGAGATGAGCCAACTGTGGTAAATGGTCTCGACTAACTGGCTTTTGTTCGTTCTCCATTTTACTGACCAAGCCTGTATCTACCTCTAAATGAGCAGATACTTGTCTTTGCATCAAACCAGTTTGTTCACGAAGTTCTCGTAGTTTACTTCCAAGCATATCTCAGACTATTAAAATACATGTACTTAATTGGTCAAATTAAGCCATAGTTTTCGAGATTACCTAAACACGGATAAAAGTTTCGAGACACATAAGGTCAAAAGCACCATTAAATTTTAGATCAGCCTAAAAATGTGATGCCACCGACCGAATCACCCCCTAAAAACGTCTCATTTTCTTCGAGTAATGCCGAAAATCACCCGAATCGCACCCTAAAAAGTTCTAATTACACCCGAGTAAAAACCAAAAATCCCCCGAAATGGAGGATCCTTAGCCCTTGTTTTAGCAAGGTTTCATTCAAAATGGCCGACAACCCGGTTGGAAATAGAGGGCGTATGGTGGGGTTGCCGGGCAATTTTTCAGTTAGTCTTCACGAATGAGGGTGTAAAACCCGGTGAATTGGCTGGATTTTTCAATGATTCCGTATTCGCGCATGTGCTTGATGTAGTCCCGAGCCCTGCGATCCTGGATTTCCATGTGGCTGGAGATCAGTCCTGTGAGTTCTTTGGAGGACATGGAGCGTTTTTCACCGGTGGAGCTTCAAGAACCAATCCTCAGGTGACTTTTTCGGGAAGTACCGTTTCTGTTGTGAAATAACCTCATGCATCAAGAGGTCTATGTCTTGAACAACGACTTCTCTGGAAGATACTTCAGTAAGCCGTCGATCAATTTGCTCCTTAAGTCCCTGCAATAATGAATCGCAATGGTGGTCATAGTCCAAAAGCCTAGTATAACCATTGAAATTTAAATCGACCACCACCATCTGGGATTCGAAGAGGTCCAATGTTACACGCCCGGTATTCCTGCCAAGCTTTACTTCTGCCTTGGAAATTTCTTCCAAGATCAATTCAAGAGAGTTTACCATATCTGTTTCGTTTTAAGATTACAGGCTGCGATAAACTCCGCATGGGAAGTGCTCTAGTGAGCTCGGCAATCTGGCAGAAACCCACCCTTGGCAATGTGGCAATGGTATATATATATACATTGCCACATTGCCAAAGGGGTTATGGGTTTGAAAAATTCCATTTCAATTATCTGATATTCAATATTTTGCATTTTTCGATCTTCACTAAAAACCCATTGCCAAAAGGGGCACTTTTGGCAATGTTTTTAAAAGCCTCTTAAGCACCTCCCCACGGAGCCAAAAACTCCCTGAACAACTTCACCTGTAAAGGCCTGTCATTCAGGGCAATGGGATTGATTCCGCTTGATCGGTCGAGGCTCTTAATCGACCAAGTGAATCAATCCTTACAAGTCATAACCATTAAAAACTGCATTTGTCGATATTTTGACCCTATATGTCTGAGAATGTGCTAAACCAGCTAGATTGGCTCGTACGAATGGCATCATTTACCTGTTTGAAAGAATTACAATTAAAAGATATGCGTAACAAAAGCTTGTGTTATTTTAGAGACGCTTGATAATTAATACAAACAATAGAAATGGAAAACACTCATCAATTAAACCTGAGCCCCCGGGAATATGAAATGCTAATTAAGTTAGTCGCAAGTGGACAGTTCATCATCAACGCCCCATACGCGCCTGATGATGAAGAATACGACCATGAAATCTTTGCCTCCTCAGAGAAGCTGATCACAGAATCATACGAGAAAGCTCCTGATTTAGACATCGATGAAATCATCGAAGAAACTATGGACTGTATGGAGGAAGGGTTTTTGGTGAGTTTCTCTTTTGACCTAGCATCTCGCGATTGTATTGCTAAAGGCTACGATGAGGATCATCTCTTGGATAATGATGAGTCTAGAGTATACCATATCGAACGCCATAACCACTACATGGAGCTGTTTTCATTAAAGGGGATAGATTCAATTGGTATCATCGAATAAGAGATAAGATAGTTTCATCTATGTTATAGTGGGATCACTGTTACTTATTTTGGTATTTGTCCAAGGTGCATCTACATTCTCAAAACCATGTATTGACTAGGAAAACTAGATGTATTATTCTTAGGATATCATTGATTTGATAAAAGGAAATATATCTAATAAAAAGGCATGGTAGGGAAACTATTTGTGGATTCTAAATCCGCTCTGTATCACCGATATAAATAGCACCGTCACACCCCCTACATCGCCCCATTTTAGTCATTAAGGAACTTGGACAGTCACCTTTTGAGTTGCAACCAATGTGGCCACATTTTTTATGTCTCACTTTAGGTGCGTAACAAGGTTTTCCAGAATCAATTTTTTTTTCGTAGCAAGTAGGCATGTGTTTTTACGTTTAAATTATTCGATTAGAGTTAATTAAATTCGAAATTAACGATTTTATTTTGGATTTTCAAGAAATTATAGATTATGGTAATATCAAAACCAAATAAGTCTCGGAACAAACCTTTGGAAAAATTCATTAAATTCACCTAGTTAATTCATTGAATTGGCCGAAATGCCCTCTGCAGCCGATTTGGTTACATAGCGCGGAAAGGTTACTGTGTAGAATGATATTTAAAACAAGAAATATGAAATTTGGATTTGGGCCTAAAATGGGGGTCTCATTCTCATGGAAGAGACTCTTGGGAATTAGTGGCATGAGAACTTCTTTTGCACGTAAGACCGGTATTCCTACAACAAAGGATGGATTGTACCGTAAAGTTGGTAGAACACTTTTAAAGTCATTGTTCAAATAAGGTAAAGTTTTTCATCTTTGAAGGTTAGTATAAGCTCCAATTCTCTAAAGGTGTGAAGGAGGATGAGTTTCTAAGAAATGAGAAACGAACCTTCGGTAAAATCCATTATATTCGCCTTGTTAAGTCAAGCAATTGGGCGAAATGCCCTCCGCGGCCGATTGGGTTGCTTA
>JAQCDT010000029.1 GCA_027620575.1 Verrucomicrobiota bacterium | reverse complement strand
AAAATAATATTTATATTTTTTAGACTCAGATTCATTAAAAGAAATTTCAAACCCATTATTGCTGTCTAATGCTCTAAATTTGTCTTTCTTAGCATCAAAATATGTTTGAATCAAATTAAGATCGTTCTTTTTAAAATCAGCCCAAACCAATTTTAATTCATTTTTGTTTAAACTGCTAATATCTTTTTCATTTAAGCCGTTACCAATTACTTTAATTAAAGGCTTTAAAATGGTTTTTTCAATGTCATTACAAAACGATACTCCATCCTCATTATTTTGCCTAACATAAAAATTTTTCTTTCTTTCAATGTATTGATTGATTGAATCATATAAGGCCTTAGGCGTTTTTTTATCATCGCTAAGCATCCAATCAATATCTCTTAATTCTGTATGATGATTGGAGTGTTTTTGGGAAAATTTGTTAAATAAATTTATTCTCTGAAGCTCGGAAAAAGTATTATTAAAATTAGGATTTTGCTTTATGCGCAAATATTGGTGCAACATTTGAGCCATTTTGTTAGTATCTTCGTAAATTTTCATAGGTACTTCATCATACAAGATATAGATGCCTAATACTTCTGCTGAAAATTGGTCATAGTATGTAGAATCAACTAAATACTTTGCCACTTCACCTTGATTATCAAAATTATCCGCAAATAAAGAAGCTGCAGTTATCAGTGAAAAAATGATTATAAGCAAATTTTTCATATTCAAAAATTCTATAAATACTCATTATTTTTCAATACTAAAACCTGCGAAAAGCGACTGCCTATTCACTTAGAGAGAGAAAAAATCGTTATCCCTAGAGCTATTATTGAAGCCAACAATTTTAACCTGCTTTGATTTTAGTTTTCTTGTTCCCACCTTTTCTTCGTTCTTTCT
The DNA here is from genome assembly GCA_027620575.1 of Verrucomicrobiota bacterium. GTDB lineage: Bacteria > Verrucomicrobiota > Verrucomicrobiia > Opitutales > Coraliomargaritaceae. The sequence goes on along the minus strand of JAQCDT010000029.1, from coordinate 9,666 downwards.
GAACTTTTCTTTAGGCTTGCCTTCAGCTTTTGGCTTGCCTTCAGCAGTCCATCTTACTTTATATCCCTTCTTACTTCTTGTTTAAGCTCATTGATATGTACCTTCATCTACATTCAATTAAGTGCATAACTTAGCAGAAAGCCTACTATATCTGATGACTTAACATGTGACTTTTGGTGCCGGGCCTGTAGCTCAGTGGTTAGAGCAGGGGACTCATAATCCCTTGGTCGTGGGTTCGAGTCCCACCGGGCCCACCATTGTTTAAAATAGCAGATGGAACCTTTATTCTAGCTTGATTAGTGCACAATACCAAAATCTTTATGCATCTACCAAAAGGTGCTTAAATAATGTATTTAGAGTAGATTGAAAATTTGTTGCAATTTATCAGAATTTTAATTTCCCTTAGTTCTTATCGTATTGTCTGTATCCTTAATTATATTTTCACATCATGAATAATTCCAAACTCAAAGAAACCAAAAAAAGGGGGATTCAAACACTCATAGCTCTTCTGGTTATTGCAATTTCAGTTTATCTCGGATTCACGCCTTTATATGCGTTAATTCCAGAAGGCGTTCCAAAAGCTGTTATTGGTTCCTCGTTCGGAGCGATCTTCGTCATTATTTTGACTATGTATCTCTTAAATAAGCAGACTGAAATTGAGCAAGAGAGTAAGCGAGGAGAACGTGTTTTTGATGAAAAGGTACAACTTTACCAGTCAATTTTGAAGACCATTCGTTTAATTGCTGAAGATGGCGTAATTTCAACCACTGAAGTTAAGCAGCTGTCATTTTCGATGTTAAATTTACAAATGGTTGGAGCAGATGATACGGTCCAATCGTTTTCTAATGTTTTAAAACATATAAATGCTGTCTTTAGCGAGAATGATGATGACGAAGTTGAAATTGAACAAGAGCAAGAAAAAGAGCTATTCTCGTTAGTTAGCAATTTTTCTATTCAATGTAGAATCGATTTAGGAATATCTGAAAAAGGTATTAGCAAAGAACTAATATCTTCAGTATTAAGCGTTGTAGGTGATACAAATAATTTGAGTAAACGCAAGCGAGACACTACCAAAATACTTTTTAAAGGAAAGAGTTATGCAAAGAATCATTTGGTGTTAGCTATTTTTAAAGAATTTATAGAAAATAATCCCGATACAAATTTTGAACAATTGGCTAACAAATTCCCTCCGACACAAGGTAATCGTCCTCATTTTGTTAAATTAGAGGAAGCATTAGAGCATAAGGAAAAGACGGGAGCTGCTCGCCACTTCATTAAAGAGGGTCAAGTGCTTTCCCTAAAAGATGGTGCAATAGCCGTATCCAATCAATGGGGAATTGCTAATTTGCCGCCGTTTCTAGAGCACTGTCGTGAAAATTTAGGGATTAAAGTCGGATAGATGGGAAGAGAAAGCGATATACACATTTATATATTTCAAATTAGGTATTAGTTAATTGTTTACAATATGGATTTATCTAATTTGGTTTCAACTTCGCAATTTGTGTATTCTGAAAATACTTTTTGGCAGTTAGCCCTTATCTTTTTTTCAATACTATTAGGCTTAGTGGTTGGGGTGTCTGTAAAGTTTTTTCTCAATATACAGGCAAAACGAATCAATCATAGGCGTCCTATTTACGCCTGCGCTCTTCAGGGAATCGGGCGCTGTACTCCTTTTTTGGCATTCACACTTGGGCTTTTTTATGGAGTTCGTGCCATAAATATGGGTCCAGCAGAAGTATTTGTTTTTACAGGTTCTTCAATTTTATGCCTACTTGCTTTTTCATTGTTGGCTTTTACTTTGGTGGATGTGATTACACTGTGGTTTGTTAAGCGTGTCTCAGGCACTTCTAGCTTAATGGACGATATGCTTACTATGATTATTGGTAAAAGTCTCAAAGCAACGGTCATCATTTTAACTATTTTGCAAGTTGCTCAAACTCTCAGTGGAAAAGAAATTACAACAGTATTGGCGGGATTGGGAATTGGTGGATTGGCTTTTGCGCTTGCGGCACAAGATACAATAAAAAATTTTTTTGGATCCCTTGTTTTACTTGCTGATAAGCCGTTTAAAATTGGTGATCGTATAAAAGTTGGCGAGCATGATGGCCCCGTTGAAGAGGTCGGATTAAGGTCCACTCGTATAAGGACGCTAGAGGGACATTTAACCATCATTCCAAACAGTGAGATGGCCACTAAGGTGATTCAAAATATAAGCCAGCGTCCCTACATAAGAAGGCTTTTTAATATTGGTTTAAAGTATAATACTTCACCCGAAAAAATTCTGAAAGCAAAAAATATTTTAATAGAGTTGCTTCGCGAACACGAAGGAAATGATATTAAGTATCCTCCGAGAATTTACTTTAACGATTTTAAAGACAGCGCAATAAATTTAGTATGCATATATTGGTACAATCCTGCTGATTATTGGGCTTATATGAAATTTACAGAAAATTTAAACCTTAAGATCTTAGAATATTTTTCTGCAGCTGGAATAGAGCTTGCATTTCCTACTCAAACCATTCATCTAAATAATAACGAGTAGTATTAATTCAGTTCATATTTGTTATTTATAGCTCCCGTCCTTTCCCCCAAATAAAATGGCTCTAGAATATAAGAATAATCGACTTATTGATCGCGGCAAGACACTTGCCAATATTAAAAAGGATCGTCTAAATTCGGGCATTGGTTCAAGTGCAATATGTAATGTAAAAGACGATCGTGTACGGGATAAAATTGGATCTTCCGTAGTTTGTAATGTAAAAAACGGTGATATAAGAGAAAAAATCGGGTCTCGCCGACTCGAAAAAGTCAAAGATATAAGGAAAGAAATAAAAAATGCAGAGAGTTTATCAGATGTTTTTGTAGCGGCCGTTTGGTGGTATTTTATGAGATAAATTATGGGACTATTTAAAAAAATAGCACTTGGAGCCATAGGTGTAAAAACTTATCAAAATGTTTATAATCGCCCTATAATAAACCCTCCTTCCGGGTTTTTAATTAAGGGAATGAAGCAAAAGGGTCTTGGGTCTACGTGGGTTGTCCAGTATTCAAAAGTCGAACAACAAAATATAACGCAGTCCTTTAAGGTTACTAATTCAACAAAATCTGTTAATATTGGTGGTCATATTTTTCACATAAATTGGCCTTGAGGATTAAGTTAAAATGTGTCTTTATGTTTCTAGCTAGTAAAACATAATTATGAAGCATTTTGACAATCTAACTCAGGAAAAACTCCAATATTATGTTTATGCATTAATCGATCCTCGTACAAAGCAACCGTTTTATATTGGCAAAGGTAAAGGAAATAGAGTTTTTGAGCATGTTCTTGGAGCAATAAAAGGAAGTCCCGAATCAGAAAAAATTGATACTATTAACGCGATCCTTAATTCTGGGAATTCAGTAAAGCATATTATTATTCGACATGGTTTGACTGAAGACGAAGCCTTTAAGATAGAATCCTCATTGATTGATTTTACAAATTTCTTTGGTAAAAATTTAACCAATGAAGTTTTAGGGCATGATTCCTTTAAATTTGGCTTGATGACGGCAGATGAGATTATTTCGACCTACAATGCTCAACCTTTAAAAGCATTGCATCATAAAGTCATAATTATTAATATCAATGGTTCCTATGAGCGAGCAAAAGGTGGAGTCAGCATTTATGAATCGACTAAAGAAGCTTGGGTAATTGGAGAAAAACGTTTACCGACTCTAAAATATGCCCTTGCTGATTATCGGGGAATCATTGTTGGCGTTTACTTGATAAAGGATTGGTATAAAGTTATGCTTCCAGGCAGCAAACGAGTTCGATGGGGCTTCAACGGCGAAGAGGCTGATGAGAAAATTAAAGCTCTTTATTTTAATAAGTCAGTTAAACATACCAAGAAACAAGGTGCCGCAAATCCAATCCGATATATTTTATAAGGCTTATTTTTTTTGGTTCTTGAGTGTTTTACTCCTCAGGTCAGTCTGCTACATACTTATAAGTTGAGAAAAAGAAGTGAGATGCTTGCTTGACAGTGGCTGAACAATCTTTTTTATCTCTTCTTCTTTTAATCAACACGACTACATATTATGAAACCGACCTATCGTCCTTCAAAAATCAAAAGAGCTAGAAAATTTGGCTTTCGTGCACGTAATGCGACTCGCAGTGGGCGTAAGATCCTTGCTGCCCGCCGTGCTAGAGGACGCAGTCGCTTAGCCGCTTAATAATGGCTCTATTTATATGGGTATTCCTAAGGAATTTCGCATAAAAAAAAGTAACGAATTTTCTTCAATCCGTAGCGGTGGTATACGTCGTGTAATGCCTTATTTTATTACGCAATTAAAAATAGCGGATGTGGAGGGGAGTGAATCGAGTCATCCGACTCGATTTGGGATTATCGCAAGTCGCCGTGTTGGCAATGCAGTGGTGCGTAATCGTGGCAAGCGAATATTTAGAAGACTTTTTTACAAGCATCAATCGCTGTTGCCTATGGGGAGTCAATTAGTGGTTATATTACGTATGGGTTTTAACAGGGTCAGTTTTTCGCAATTGGAAAACGATTTTTTAGAAATCTGTGCCTGGTATGGAAAGAAATTCAGACCAAGTGATCTTTAGGATGAAATTATTGGTATCCAAACTGTCGGTATTTGCCTGCGTTTCGTTGATACGAATGTACCAACTGATTATTTCGCCGATGAAATTGTTTCTCTTGGGTGCACAATCATCCTGTCGCTTTTACCCTACATGCTCTAATTACGCCAAAGATTCATTTTTACGCTTTGGAGTTGTCAAGGGTGCGTATTTAACAATCAATCGTGTGTGTCGTTGTCATCCTTGGAACGAAGGAGGGGTGGACCCTGTCCCTAATAAAGGATGTGATCGATGCGGATAAAAATTTAAATTTCAGATAATGGATACAAAAAATACAATTTTAGGAATATTTTTCATAGCTGCAGGAATGATTATATTGTTCGTGCAATCAAAGACTATGGAGGAGGCACAGCAGCTGTCTGGCATGGCAGAGGTGCAAAATGAAAATAAAATAGAGGGTGAAGTGTTTTCTGAGGGGAATTCTGAAATTGCCACAAATGATTTTACGGAAGTATTTGAGGTGGCTGAAGCCGATAGCGGATTTTCGGATGAATTGGGCAGTACCGTGCAGGAAGCAAGTACGACCTTTTCAATCTCAAATGAATTTATTGAAGTGAAGTTGACCAATGCGGGAGCGGCGATCCAAGAAATACGTTTTTTGAAGGCTAAGCGTGGCGAACCCGATAGTTTTGTGTTTAATCAGCATGGGCAGGTTCCTTCTTTGGCTTTAAGCTTTGAGAATAATGGGCGTTTGAAGTTATTAAATGTCCTTTATCAAGTGGAGCGTCAGAATGAAGACCGAATTGATTTCATTCATAAGTCTGAAGATGGTTTGGTGGTACGAAGAAGTTTTGCTCTGAATGAATCGAGTGAAGAGCCTTATTTAATCAAGCATAGCTCAACGATTCGAAATGATAGTGAACAAGATCTGAAATTCAAAAATTTATATTTGAATCTTGGGGCGGTATTTCCGTTGAATGAAAAAGAGTTTGAACACTTTTTAACTGTGGGTGCGTTTGATGGGAAAAAAACTAAATTCACTCCAATCAATAAAGTAAACGATAGCCGAGCTTTAACAGCGACTAATTTTGGCGATTTAAATAATGGGCTGATTCAAGAAGGTCGTTTTGACTGGGTGTCTATTCAAAATCAGTATTATGTCGGATTGTTGTCTTCATCGATATCTGCAAAAAGAGTGCAGGTGTTGCCTGTATATAATGAGAACGAGCAAGAGCTTGGTATTACGAGTAATGTAGCGTTTTCTTTTGATACCATCGCTTCTAAAGATAGCCGTTCTTTAGAAACAGAGTTTTATGTAGGGCCGAAAGAGTTTAAGCGATTGCAAGGGCTTGGAAATTATCAAGACAAGGTGATGCAATTTGGCTGGTTTGGCTTCTTTAGTAAATTGTTACTCTATTTCATGTCCCTGATACATTCGTTTGTTCCGAATTGGGGATGGTCGATTGTCATTATGACCATCATCATTAAGTTGGTCTTTTGGCCTTTGACTGGCAAAGCAGCAGAATCGCAAAAGGGTATGGCAAAGATTCAAGCCCCGATGGCTGAATTGAAGAAAAAATACGAAAAGAATCCACAGAAATTACAACAAGAGACGATGAAATTATTTCGTGAGCATGGGGTGAATCCTCTTGCGGGTTGTTTTCCTGTGTTGATCCAAATGCCAATTTTTCTTGGACTTTTCTATATGTTGCGTACAGCAGCTGAATTGCGATACGAATCGTTTTTATGGGTCGCAGATTTGTCTCAAGCGGATACAATTGCCGTGGTTGCTGGTTTCCCAATCAACCTTTTCCCAATTCTTATGGGGGTGACTATGTTCTATCAAATGCAAATCATGCCCGTGTCTCCTACCGCTGACCCTTTGCAACAAAAGATTTTCAAATTTATGCCATTCATATTTTTGGTATTCTTATATAACTTTTCTTCTGGATTGGTTATCTATTGGACAACCCAAAATATCTTAACCATCATTCAGCAAAAGATGATTCACAGTAAAAAAGAACCAATAGAAGTGGATGATAATCGCGTACAAAACGCACAGTCAATTAATGCGAAAGTGAGTACAACGAAAAAGAAATCTCGCAATTAATCATGAATTGTTTGTACTATAAGATTTTAATTAAACTTTAAATTTCAATTAATTTTAATCATGTCAGGACATAGTAAGTGGGCGACCATCAAACGCCACAAAGCGTCAGTCGATGCCAAACGTGGTAAAATTTTCAGTGTGATTAGTAAGGAGTTGACCCTTGCTGCAAGAGATGGAGGCGGTGATATCGAGTTTAATCCTCGTCTCCGAACTTTGGTTCAAAAAGCGAAGGCGGCAAACATGCCCGCAGATAATGTAGAGCGTGCGATAAAGAAGGGCACCGGTGAATTACCTGGAGTCGTTTATGAAGAAAATTTATACGAAGGTTACGGAGCTGGAGGCGTTGGCTTTGTTGTGGAGGTGACAACCGATAATAAAAATCGGTCTGCATCAGAAGTAAGAAGCACCATGAGCAAAAATGGAGGCAACTTAGCTGGTGTCGGTGCAGTTGCCTTCCAATTCGAACGAAAAGGTCAATTTATTATAGAAGCGAGTGAGATCGACGAAGAAAGTTTAATGGAGATTGCTTTGGAAGCAGGTGCCGATGACATTAAAAACGAAGAGGACCATTATGAGGTGCTTTGTGCAATTGGCGATTTTGATACTGTTTCACAAGCACTTTCGGCAAAAGAAATTTCCTGTATCTCTTCTGAATTAGTGTATCTCCCAACTGTGAATATGCCAGTTACAGATATTGACACTGCACGAAAAGTTTTGCACTTAATTCAGGTGCTTGATGATTTAGAAGACGTTAAGGCTGTGCACACGAATATGGAGTTAGCTGAAGGGTTAACTTTAGACTAAGCTTTTTAGGTGCTTTTCTAAAAGCAGGGCTTACCTTATTTTTACATCCTATAATTACGACTGAATGGCAGGATGAACTTTTATCATGCAACTAAACGTTTCGAGTTTTTTATCGTCCCAAGCTAAGAAAAACCCAGAGGCTAAGGCGATCGTCTATCCTTTTAAACCTAATTTTTGGTCTCCTAAAAGCTATGTGGATTTAAGCTTTAGTGAGTTAGATACAATGGTCGATGCCTTGATGCATCAATTTTTGTCCTCAGGCTTGAAGCGTGGCACTCGTGTTTTACTTATGGTGAAACCAGGACTGGACCTCATTCAAATTGTCTTTGCGTTATTGAAATTAGGAGCAGTACCCGTGGTGATTGATCCAGGAATGGGTCTCGGACGTTTTTTTGAATGTGCCAAGCAATCAAAGGTCAGTATGATGATTGGTGGCACGGTCGCCATCACCTTGGCAAAATGGTTTTTGCGTAAAGAAGACTGCGCCAAGCATACAATCACAGTCGATGCTAAATTTAAAGCTAAGCTTAAAAAACAATTGGGTGCGCATCGTTATGATGCCTTTGAAGCTGAGGCGAATGATTTAGCCGCGGTGTTGTTTACTTCGGGTTCTACGGGCAAAGCTAAAGGTGTTTGTTATACGCACAGTATGTTTTTTGCACAGATTCAATTGATTAAAGAAGAGTACACAATTGAACCTGGCGAAGTGGATTTACCGATGTTGGCAGTTTTTGCTTTATTCAATCCAGCTTTGGGGATGTGTACGGTCGTACCTGAGATGAATCCGAGTCGCCCGTCTAAGATAAATCCAAAAAAAATTGTCGATAGTATTTTAGATAATCAAGTTACGAATAGTTTTGGCTCACCCGTTATTTGGTCGATTATTCTGAAATATTGTCAGAGAGAAAAAGTTGTGCTTCCATCATTAAAGCGAGTTATTATGGCAGGAGCCCCTGCACCTCAATCTTTGATAGAGCAATTAAAAGAATATATGCCCAATGGTGAAATTTTTACACCTTATGGGGCAACGGAGGCTTTGCCTATTAGTTCGCTATCAGCGACTGAGATTATTGAAAAACAGGTAGGGGAATTAGCGAATGGTCGCAAAGGGAATTGTGTCGGTCGTGCTATGCCCAATATTAAAATAGAAGTTATTCAACCGAAAGAGGGTACGATAGTTTCAATTGCGGACGTGGAAAAATGTGCCACAGGTGCGATTGGCGAAATTATCGTTTCCGGGCCGACAGTGAGTCAAAGGTATGACCAATTACCGAATGCGACAAAACTATCAAAAATCGAAGATGAAGGATTTTTCTGGCACCGGATGGGAGACATGGGTTGGAAGGATGAGGATGGCTTTTTATGGTTTTGTGGGCGAAAGGTTGAAAGGGTGCATACAAATGAAGGTGTTCTTGAGACAGTTTGTTGCGAAGCCATTTTTAATCAATTAGAGCGTGTTTCAAGAAGCGCATTGATTGATTTAGGCGAGGGTAAAGCAGGCATAGTGATTGAACCTGAAGCTGAGTGCTATCCCAAAACAGATGCTCAAATAGAATCGTTCAAAAGAATTTTAAACGATTGTGCTTTGGGAGATCCTATGACTGCCTCAATTAAGGATTTCTTTTTTAGAAAACAGTTTCCCGTGGATGTAAGGCACAATGCAAAAATACACCGTTTGAGCCTAGCCAAAGCAATTAGAGATGAACGAAAAAAGCTCGGTGAATAGAAAAATACGGGCTGTGCAGGGTTGCTGATTACTCTGCGTTTTCTTTTTTTCGTTTTATTTGATCCGATAAAACAATCATAAACATATTACAGGCGAACCAAAATGTTGTGGCAACAGGAACTGCAGCAAAGCACGCTTGGATTTGAGCGATTGTCGGATCGGGCGAAAATGTAAACGGCTTAAGTATGATTGACATTAAAATAAATACTCCGATGCTCAAAAGGATTCCGATAATAATTTGAGTCTTGCTTAGCAATTTTTGATATTGAAGTTGTCGCATATAAAAACTGAAATTATTTATCTCTTATCTGTCAAAGCGAAATTCGTGAATTATATTTAAAAATTAAGCTCTTGAAATAAAAACAAATCCTGTTCATCTAATAAAGTTCAACAATTTAAACATGAGTGCACTATTTATAAGTTTATTAACTTTGGAATAGTGCACTCATG
>JAQCDT010000028.1 GCA_027620575.1 Verrucomicrobiota bacterium | reverse complement strand
TAAAGACAGCACAAGAGACTGGCATGGCAACTTTTTGGAGTACAAGTCGTAATGAGCTTTGGATCAAAGGTAAAACGAGTGGTGACTTTTTGAAATTACTGGAAATTCGAGTGAACTGTGAACAGAATTCTCTTTTGTATCGAGTGATTCCTCAGGGAAAAGGTGCGTGTCACACAAAAGATGAGCAGGGCATTGCTAGAGAAGGGTGTTACTATAGGAAAATTTCGGACACAAATTCTCTAAAATTCGTTTAATTAATCAACGGATACAGACCAATCGCTTAAGATTAGCTCGAGAATATTTTCAGTTAAATCTCTCGTAATATTAGGGAGTACTTGATACTCTAATTCTCGATGATTCACAGAAGCTTCTACAGGGTCAAAAAACAAAGATTCGTTACTCTCAAGTGGTACATTTTTCAAAAGATAAGCATTTGTTTGGTTATCATATAAAGAAACAAGAATAAGGATTCTAAGATTAAGGGAGTTGAAGCGACCTGCATCTACACTTGAGCGTGTATTAACGTTTCTATTATAATTATCTAAGGTAATAAATAATTGCGTGTCCGCATCTTCAGGATTATTGGCAAGGGTAAGTCGATTGTCCCTTAGAATTGTCTGCTTAATCTGATTCTGAAAAAGGGTATGAATATTAGGAGCATAACCCTGATTAGAGATGGTGTGTACATAAATACTTTTAAAAGGAGCGGCATCTGTAGGAATTACAGTATAATGCGAACAGCTAGTAGAACTTATTAAAGAAAGTAGTGTTAGTAAAAAAGTGAATGTCGCGGAGAAGTGCATAGAGAAATTTACTTAATAAAGAAGAGTTTTTTAATAAAGTTTCCTCCAGTAGTTGGGCGTATACCCATTTCAATTGCATCGAGTCTTTCTTGCGCTTCGATAGCAGCTTGTGAATTCGGGGCAATGGTTATGGCTTCGTTGTAAAAGATAATAGCAGCTACATTGTCTCGTTTATTGAAGTAGTAGTAGTCCGCCATGAGAACCCGATTCGTTGCAAGTGAATTAAGCATTTTTTCGTATAAGACTTCAATCGTTTTAATATCTTCGTGTTGAGGATATAAGGCGATAAAATCTTCACAATAGCGAATCGCTTCACGAGTTGATTCGAGATCGTATTCAGGGCCTTTAATGAAATCAGAATAAATATGAGCGATTAAAAAGTAAGCCTCAGCAGTATATTCGCTATTTGGATAATTAGCGATCAGTCCTTTCAAAGAAAAAATAGCTGTATCGTATTCTTTATCGCTTTGTGAAACTTTAGCCGAATAAAGTAATGCTAAAGGGGCCTTTTCATTGTAGGGAAATAATTGAGCGTAGGCCACAAACAAGGGAATCGATTCTGTGTTATAGGTTGAGGGATTATTGAAACCCAAAGTTTTTTTCTTAGTTTTATTCATCAAGTTCTCCGCACATTCAAATTGTAATTGAATAGCCGATTCTAGTTGAGGAGAATCTGGATGGTATTGTTTTAGAGTGCTGAATGCCTTAAACGCCTCTTGGTATTTTTCTTTGTTGAATAAGTAAACACCTCGATTGTAAGCAGCTTCTTTGGCAATAGAAGCTTTTGGGTATTTGTTCAGTATTTTTTTATAAAGCTTTTGTTGAGCCTGATCGTTTCCTTTTGCCTTATATTTGTTTAATTTTTCGACGAATCGTTCCGACTTTTGTTCGTGATCATTTTCAAATTCAATAATTTCTGAAGTACGATCTTTTTCCGAAAACCACTTTAAGGGATTCAAGTTGGCACTTAGATTGTTTTGGAAGCAAACAATTGTTAAAATTATCAGTAATAATGGATTGAGTTTTGAGAAATTGATTTTCATTACCATTGAATTATTTGAGATCCCCAAGTTAAGCCTGCACCAAATGCGACTAGCAGAATGCGATCTCCTTTTTTGATACGATTTGCGTGTATTGCTTCATCTAGAGCAATACCGATCGAAGCTGCGGAGGTATTTCCATAAAGGTCTAGGTTATTATGAAATTTATCTAAAGGAATTTCCAAGCGTTTAGCTAAACTTTCTATGATACGCATATTAGCTTGGTGCGGAATGACTAAGTCTATATCTGCCGCTGTTAAATTACACGCTTCCAGTGATTTAGTGCAGGATTGTCCCATGACTCGAACGGCTTTTTTGAAAATTTCTTTTCCGTTCATTTTTAAAAAGTGTAAACGATTATTCACTGAATCTATTGAAGGCGGTATCGCAGAACCGCCTGCAGGTTGGTAAAGTAATTCAGGCGTCTCGCCATCAGCACCCGTATCTGTGTGCAATATACCAACATTGGAATCACTGCTTTGCGTGAGAATTGCCGCACTGGCACCATCTCCAAAGAGGACGCAAGTCGTGCGATCTTCAAAATCTAAGATACTACTCAGTTTTTCTGCACCGACCACTAAGACAGTTTTATACTGTTTAGATAAGATCATAGTATTGGCAATATTCAGTGAATATATAAAGCCAGAACAAGCAGCTTGAACATCAAATGCTGTGACGTTAGGCAGACCCATCTTGTGTTGTAGAATGCAGGAAGTCGAAGGGAAAGGCATATCAGGTGTCATGGTCGCCACGATAATGCAATCAATAGATTCTTTGTCTATACCTGCATTGAGTATGGCTTTGTTGGCTGCTTTGAGAGCCATATCACTGCTCGTCTCATTCTCAGCTGCAAATCGACGCTGGCAAATTCCAGTTCTTGTTTGAATCCATTCGTCTGAAGTATCGACGATTTTTGACATATCATCGTTCGTAATTACTTTATCAGGAGTGTAGGAACCGGTTCCTAAAATGATGGATGCTGTCATTGCCTATGTGTATAAAATATTTTTCAAAAATAGAATTATCTCAAGTTTTAAGCTTCAATTTTTTTATTTGCGAGAAGAATATCAGATTTTATTCCGTCAATGATATCACATTCAACAATTGTTTGAGCGGCAATTATTGAACTAGCAATGGCAATATCATTTGAAGATCCATGTGACTTAATAATATTTCCATTAAGACCGAGTAATGGAGCACCTGAACGATCATCAGGGTTCAGTTGAGATTTCATATCTTTAAATGCAGATGCAGAAAGCACGGCTCCAATTTTTCTTTTTATATTACGAACTAACTCTTTTTTAATCGTGTCTCCAATGAATGAAAAGAGTGATTCTGAGCTTTTAAGTAAGACATTACCGACAAATCCATCGCAAACAACCACATCGATATCGCCGTCAAATAATTGAAAGCCTTCGATTAAACCGACATAGTGGATAATGCCATCGAGTTTGGATAAATATTCGTGGGTTTTGGCAATATTTGGTGTGCCTTTACCTTGTTCGGTTCCGATGGTGAGTAGTCCGACTCGTGGTTCTTTAATGTTTAAACGAGCTTGAGCATAATGTTTTCCGAGAATGGCATTATGCATTAAATTTGTTGGATCTGCTTCGGGATTGGCCCCAACATCTAAAAAGACAAAAGGATTTTTTTTGCTAGGGATAATAGCAGCGAGGGCCGGTCTATCAATTCCTTCAATTGGGCGTAATCGAATGGTGCCTCCTGCCATCATTGCACCCGTATTGCCACAACTCACCATGGCATCAGCTTCCTGATTTTTTACCAATTCTATGGCTTTAAGCATGGAAGAATCTTTCTTTTTCTTAAGCGCAAGGATTGGCTTTTCATCCATCCCGATAACTTCCGATGCATCTAAAATTTGAATACGGTCGGTTTGTATTTCTTTCGCTTTTACTGCAATTAATCGTTCGAGTAATTTTTTCCGACCGACCAAGATGAGGTCAGAGCGTAGAGTATTTTTACTCTTAAGATAAATCAGGGCACGAATAAATTCGGTCGGGCCTTTGTCGCTCCCCATGGCATCCACAGCAATGGTGCAATTGGGCTTTTTTATGCTCATCATTGGATGAGAAGGGCCATGAATTAGACTTCAACGTCTAAAACTTGACGACCTCTGTACGAGCCATTAGCAGGGTTCACGCAATGTGGGCGATGCATAGTTCCATCTTGCGGATCTTTAGCGAGATGCGGTAATTTAAATTGTACTGAACCGCGACGTTTGCGGCTTCTTTGTTTAGACTGTTTGCGTTTCGGCTGTGCCATAATCAGAAAATGTTAAATAAATAAGAGAGCTACATAAAACGGTTTGTAGAGGGTTCGTCAAGCTTGGTTTATCGAATTAAATTTTTGGTAAAAATAAAATAATAATGACAAAAGATAGGGCTATGCGATACCAAGCGAATGGAGCTAATCCATAACGAGTTAAGCAGTTTACAAGAAAACGAATGGCATAGATTGCTGAAATGAAAGCGACTAGTATGCCCATAAGCATGGGAAGGATATCCATTGTTTGAGTGAGCATAGCGCCATCGGTGAGTATTTTGTAGGCTGAAGCAGCCGATAAAGTGATTAAACCCAACAAAAAGCTAAATTCTGCCGCTTTCTTGGGATCAAGTCCGACCCAATAACCTCCGATTATCGTAACCATGGAGCGACTCATTCCAGGCCATAAAGCAAGACATTGAGCGAATCCCACAGATAATGCTTGTTTGAAATTAAGTTCATCAAGATTTTCTAGTTTGGGTTGGGAGTGAGTCTCTGGGGCTTTTTTTCGTCTTTTTTCAGTGATAAGCATAAGAATTCCGCCAAGAAATAAAGCGAGTGCAATCGCTATGAGGTTATCGCCTAATTGTTGTTCTATCCAATCATTGAGGGCGAGACCAATCACGGCGGCCGGTATAAACGCGGTGATCAAAAGGAGGCCGAGCTTTCGCCCTTTAGGATTTTTACCAAGGAAACCCAAGAGGATATCAAGTATGGTTTTCCAATATAAATAGAGAACGGCAAGTATCGCACCTGCTTGTATTATAATAATGTAAGCGAATGCGGCTTCTTTTAAACTATATTCGTCACTGATGGGTTGATCTGTATTAAGCCCCAGTAGCTCATTGCTGATCAGTAAATGCCCAGTGGATGAAATTGGTAAATACTCCGTGATACCTTCAACAAGACCAAGGATGATGCAGTCAATATAATCGAGATGCTTAGCTTGATCGTCCTTTTGCAGAACTTGCTCGCTATTTTCTAGAACTGCAACTGAGTCGCTTTCAGCAAAAGCAGGTGTTGCTCCACAAAGAGAAAGCATGATGATAAATATAACTAATCGAGAAACGTTTTTCATAAGAACAGATGGATACATAGTATTAATAGAGCGGATGTATTATGTCTGATTTTAGTAAGTGTCATCAATTTTGAGCTTGTCGTTTTTTTGGGCATCTCTCCAATAGTAGTGTGGAAAATTTATTGGAAAGTACAGAAAAACTGAAGAAAGGTCTAAGTTTACCAAGAGAGGAAGCAGAAAAATCGGCTGAATTATTAGGTTATGATTCAATTTCAGATGAAGAAAAGATAAATTTTTTAAAAGCTTTAGCGATTAAAGGAGAGACCGCAGAAGAGGTATCTGCATTTGCTTCGGTCTTTCGTAAATTGGCGGTTGATCCAGAGGTGTCTGATTTTGCGGAGCGGGGTATAGACGTCTGTGGAACAGGAGGTGATGGTTTTGGTACCTTTAACATTTCAACGACAGTCGGCTTTATTTTAGCGGCGGCAGGTGTCCCTGTTTTGAAACATGGAAATCGTTCGATTACATCAAAATGTGGAAGTGCAGATTTAATGGAAGCGCTTGGAATCCAATTGATGGTGGATTTGCCAATACACCGTCGAGCATTAGAATCTTTGAATTTTACTTTTTTCTTCGCACCGGCTTTTCATCCTGTGTTTAAAGCGATAATGCCCGCTAGAAAAGCATTAGCAGCTGAGGGGCAAAAAACCATTTTTAATTTATTGGGTCCGATGATCAATCCGGCACAGCCGAAACATCAATTAATGGGAGTTTATTCTCAATCATGGGTCGATCCTATTGCAGAGGCGATGAATGCTTTGGACTTGAAAGGTGGATTGATCGTTCATGGTGTGCCTGTAACCGGGTCCGCATTAGATGAGTTGAGTTGTGCAGGTGAGAATTATCATAAAGGTTTTGGTGCTTTGTCGGATTATTCAGGGGCTTTGGATTTAGCCGCCACTGGATTAGCTGAGTGTGATGCAGAAGACCTAAAAGGCGGTTCCGTCGATGAGAATCTAGCCATTTTGTTCGATTTTGCGAATAATGATACATCTCAAATTAAGCAGGGTTTACGGGATAGTATTTATTTAAATGTTGCCGCAGGTCTTTTGTCTGTTGGTAAAGTCAGTTCTTTAAGTGAGGGTGTTCGTTTAGCAAAAAACGTTGTTGAAGAGGGACGCCTATTGGAGTGGTTGAATCAGGTCAAAGCATTTTATTCTGAGGTCTAAAGGATACCGAGCCAGTAAAAGATTGATGATTTAGTTTTTGGTATATGGGGAAATATTTTGGTACAGATGGCATTCGTGGTCGTTTTGGAGACTTTCCAATGACAGATGCTTTTGCCTATCGCTTGTCACTTGCTTTAGCCAAGTTTTTGCAAGCAAACACGGATGAATCTGATGAGCAAATCGCTCCAATTATTATTGGTCGAGATACCCGAGCCAGTGGTGGCACACTGGAGGGTGCGATGCGCAAAGGATTTGAAGCAAGTGGAATGTCTGTCATTTTCTTGGGTGTTGTTCCAACGCCGGCGGTGGCGTTAGGTGTTTTGAAGCATAAAGCATCACTAGGGATTGCTTTGACGGCTTCGCATAACCCATCTTCAGATAATGGAATAAAACTATTTAATGAAAAGGGAGAGAAGTTCAGCTGTTCAATCGAAGGGAAGATCGAAGCCTTAGTAGATTCCATTGATGAGCACTATCAAGCGGATGAAATAAGCGAACCTGATTATGTGGATCATGATTTCTATGGGGAGGCGTTTAATGGATTGCTCAAGGAATCGGCTTTATCTGGTATGCGGATCGTGTTAGATTGTGCCAATGGAGCTACCTTTAAGACTTCACCCGCTATTTTAAAGGCACTCGGTGCAGATTTAGTGCTAATGGGTGTTGATCCAAATGGCTCGAATATCAATGAAGGCGTGGGCAGCGAATGTCCTAATTCGCTATCTGAAGCAGTTAGAGAAGCAGGCGCAGATATTGGTTTAGCGCATGATGGGGATGGGGATCGTTTAGTGGTCTGTGACGAAAAGGGATCAATACTCCCTGGAGATGTGTTACTGGGGATGTATGCCTTAGATGCTTTAAAATATGGTGCCTTGGGGGGTGATACTTTGGTGGTCACAGTGCAGAGTAATTTGGGCCTAGATTTTGCGGTTAAGGAAGCGGGCGGACGAGTTGAGCGAGTGGATGTGGGTGATCGAAATGTGGCCGAAAAGATGCGTGCGATTGGATCTAATTTAGGTGGAGAATCTTCAGGGCATATTTTATTCACTGATGTATGTCCAACTGGAGATGGTTTGCTTGCCGCTGTACAGTTGTTAAGAATGCTCAAATCGGCAAATAAGCCTTTATCTGAGTTGAGCGGTGGAATTCATTTGTTTCCTCAAGAGACAAAAAATTTACAGGTCGTTGAAAAAACACCATTAGAGGAGCTCACTGGATTGCAATCTGCATTGATAGAAGCTAAGACATTGCTCTCAGGTGAAGGGCGAATCTTGCTTAGATATTCAGGCACTGAGTCGAAATTACGAATCCTTGTAGAAGCAAAAACAGCAGAAATGGCAAAAAAAGTTATGCAAATTATTGTAACTGAGGCTTGCAATGGGCTAAGGGTTCTCTAATCTAGTACGCTTATTCTATTTCATCTCAACCATTTTTATGAAAGAAATCCCAGTAAAAGAACTAGAGTCTCGTGTACAAAAGTACGTTTCCAAAGCCAGCGATTTGATTAAGGTAGAGCCGTTTTATGCAGCGAGTATTTTATCCAATATTGTAAAGGCAAATCCCTATTGTGCAGAAGCTAGACAGATGCTTAGAAAGGCACAGAGTCGGATGGCGGTCACAAAGAAGAGTGGATTGGCTGGAATATTTGCTAAACTTTCTTATGGGCGTGTGAATGAGTCAGCGATTCAAAAAAATCCAGAGCAAGCTTTACAGACTGCAGAAGATCAAATCGATGCCGATTTTTCAAATACCACGGCACATAAAACCGTTGCCTTAGCAGCCAAGGAACTGGGACTCGTTGATACAGCACTTTTGGGCTACGAATATTTATTTAATTTAGACCAAACAAATGCGGTTAACGGAAAACAGTTGATCCGTGAATACATTGCGGCAAAGCAAGCAGAGAAAGCAATTGCGGTTGGTGATATCATTCTAAAAAATAATCCTACTGACGATGAGGCACAAGACCTTATCAAGAAGGCATCAGTTCAACAAACAGTTGATAAAGGTAAATGGGAAGAAGAGAAAAGCTTTAGAGACAAACTTAAGGATGAAGATGAGGCACAAAGACTTGAGCAGTCTAGCCGAGCTCAAACTGGTGAAGAAGGTCTTCGTTCACTGATTGAAGAGGCCTTGAAGAAAGCTGAGGCTCAACCAGAAAACATTAACGTTTTGAAAGACCTTGTGAATTACTATCGCAAGCTTGAGGAGTTCGATAACGCCTTAGAATGGCTGTCAAAAGCTCGCTTGCTTGATGCAGGTAAAGCTGATGTGAATCTTGAAGCCTTGATGGTGACGTTGACTCGTGAGAAAATGTCTAAGCAAATTGCGGCCGTTGAGGAACAACTTGAAGCAAATCCAGAAGACACAGCAATACAGGCGGAATTGGAAAAGCTTCAAAAAGAAGAGTACGATTTCCGTTTAACCCAGGCAGAAAGCTTAGTGCAGCGTTATCCTAATGAATTTAGCTACCGTTATGACTTAGGCGAACTTTATAAACAACAGGGCAATGTCGATGGAGCGATTAAGGAATTACAGCTAGCATTGAGAGCGCCAAAGGTTCGTGTGAAAGCCTTAGTTTTGCTTGGCCAATCCTACATGGAGAAGAAGTTTTATGATCTTGCTGCCGAGCAGTTAACCTTAGCAAAATCAGAAATTTCTGGTGTGACTGAACTTAAAAAGGAAGTTATTTATGACTTGGGTCGTTGCTACGAATCACAAGGCGATTCAGAAAAAGCAATGGCAGAGTACAAGGCATTGTATGGAATCGATATCGGTTACCGTGATGTTTCCCAAAAGATTGATGACTTCTACTCTAAGTCCTAAGTCCTAACACTAGTTTTTAGTCATAAAGTCCATTTATCCGATCCATCAAGGTATGGTATTGTTCGGGAGTTATGGAAAATGATTCAACGGCTAAGGGGGCTTCTTCTTTCATTGGCTTAGCTTTGGGAATCAGATAATTCTTTCTGCCTTGTGCATTGGAAAAGGATGCTTGGATTCCGCAATCGGTTGTTGTTACAAAAAAATGTTGGTGATTTGTTTCACTGGATTTGGAATCGGCCATGAGGATAGATAAAAAGCTTGTGGGTAAAACTCAATCGCTGAACACATTTTTATTTAAGTTGCTAGGCATTTTGAATAACAGGGCAGAAATTTATTCCGCCATCGCCATGCCAGCAATGCGTCCAGTTGTCCATGCAGCTTGAAAATTGAATCCACCGGTGATGCCGTCTAGGTCAATGCATTCACCCGCAAAGTGTAAATTAGGCACCAATTTACTTTCCATTCTTTTGAAGTTTATTTCTCGACGTTTCACGCCTCCACAGGTCACAAATTCATCTTTATTGGTCGTCTTGCCTTGTGCTTGATAGAGTCCTTGAGTCAGTTCTTGTACCAATGTTTCTGAATTATTTTTAGAAAGTTGAGACCAAGTGGTATCTGGCGAAATATTGGCATAATCAAGAAGTGATTCCCAAAGTCTCCGAGGAAAGTCGAAAAGTACGGTATTTTTTAAGGTTCGTTTACCGTTTTCTATTCGTTGTTTTTCCAATGCTTCTATGATGGAATTTTTAGGCATGTGTGCTAGCCAGTTGATTGAAAAATCAAAATGGTAGTTTTTTTCCTGAAGCTTTCTTGCTTCCCAAGCTGAGAGTTTCAAAATAGCGGGTCCGCTCATGCCACGATGGGTTATGAGTAAAGGGCCCGTTTGTGATTCTTTAGGTGAGTCGACCCATACCTGAGCATTTGGAACGGATAGACCAGAGAGGCCATAAGTACGGCTGTCATTGACATTGAAGGCAAATAATGAGGGAGCGAGAGATTCAATTGAATGACCGAATTTTCGAATAGAATGTTCTAATGAGCTAGATTTCAGAGAGCCTAAAGCTAGGCAGACAGCATGGTAAGATACTTCTTTTTCACCATTGATTTTAAGGAGAAAGCTTCCATCGGAAGCGAGGCTTATCGCATCAATGCCATGACCTTTTTTCAGTTTAATTTTGGCTTTATGGGCTTCTTGAAGAAAGCAATTAATAATGGTTTGTGAGTCATCAGTCGTGGGGAACATTCGGCCATCTGCTTCTGCTTTGAGTTGCACCTGTCTTTGAGCAAACCAGTCAATCGTATCTTGAGGTTGCCAGGTGTGAAAAGCAGCTCGAAGTTCTTTAGATCCTCTAGGGTATTTTTCAGAAAGTGTTTTGGGGTCAAAACATTGATGTGTCACATTGCATCGACCGCCTCCTGAGATTTTTACTTTTGAAAGCCATTGATTCCGTTTTTCAAAGAGGTGTATTTCGGCAGTTGGATCTCGTTCTGAAAGAGTGAGTGCAGAAAAAAATCCAGCGGCACCGCCTCCAATAATAGCGAATTTCTTTGGTTCTTTCTTTGGCATTTATTGGTATTGAGCCTTGGGAGTTAGTCTTGCAAGGTTTCTATTTGGAATAGGGTACGAGAGTAAAAATTGGATTCGGG
>JAQCDT010000027.1 GCA_027620575.1 Verrucomicrobiota bacterium | reverse complement strand
AAAAAAGAATCTCGCAAATTCCTGCATCAGGCGCTTATGGGAATCTAAAACACCCGTTCTTGGTGCTGTTTTAAATAATGTTTCATTAGGACTTTCTACATATTATTATTCACAATATGCTGCGAATAAAAAGTATAGCGCTTATTATATGCAGGAAAGTTATTTGGATAATATGGATGATGAAAAATCGGGCGACACAGACGAAACTAATGTTGCTGACACTTTTTCTGAAACAAATGCTGATTCTGAATCTGAGAAAAAAATAGATTCTTGATAAATTAAGATATTACTTTGAAGCAGCTTTTGAAAGACGATCTTTCAAAGCCACACTCAATCCTTCTGTATCGCTAATGGCTTCAATATACATCTTTTCGTAATTTAATGCGTCAGTCGCTCTCAATACTCGGTAGATATTACGTGCGATTTCCTTAGCTGAGCCATTTTCAGAAAGCCAATAAACACACGAAGATTTTGGATAAATCGATTCCTCTGGCCGTTTTTGAAAAATAAAAGCACATCGAGATCCTTGATCTGAAGCAATTAAATCATTCAGCTGATCTAGGGAAGTGATTTCAAGAGATGTTTTAGGGCTATAATGAGACTTTAGCATACCAGGAGCTCTTAATTCACTAACTTGAGCAGTTTGTGGTTCCTTGAATTCAATGCGAGTCTTAGCTTCTAATATTTCTTTAGAAATTGGACCAGGACGTAAAATTTTTGGCTCATCTGAATTTCTCAAATCAACGATCGTCGATTCAATTCCAATCTCGGAGTCAGCACCATCCAAAATAAACTCAAGTTTATCGCCTAATGAGTTATTTACATGTTCTGCAGAAGTTGGGCTTACATAGCCAAAAGGATTAGCACTTGGTGCAGCAAGAGGAAAGGGGAGTTTTCTCAATAACTTTAGAAAAATAGGGTGTTGCGGACAGCGAATAGCGACACTATCTAAATTTGCGGTCACGAGATTCGGAACGATGGCTTTTTTGGGTAGAATTATAGTTAAAGGGCCTGGCCATAATTTTTCAGCTAATTGCCTCGCAAGTGAGTTAAAAGTTGCGAATTTTTCTGCGTTCTCTAAGCAATCAGTATGAAGAATTAGAGGATTAAATAAGGGTCTACCTTTAATTTTGAAAATGGCTTCAAGTGCGACTTCATCTAAGGCATTTCCGGCTAAACCATATACTGTTTCTGTCGGCACAGCAATGACCTTTGAGTTGCTTAAAGCTTGCTTACAAAGATTTAGATTATGGTCAGTAGCTTGTAATATTCGTCCCATTTTGATAATTGTAAAGAATGTCGAGTGTCAGTGCATAAAAAAACCCACTATTAATGGGTTTATTTTAGTGTTCACTGTGAAATAAGAAAGGTTTATTTCATAGTTAACATGTTTCGACCTTGCTTAATTAAGTTCGTAATGCGTCGTTGGTGCTTTGCAGATAAACCAGTTTCTTTACGTGGTAATATTTTACCTGTTTCAGTTACAAAACGAGACAATGGCTCTACATCACTATACTGAAAATCCATTGGATTTCGTGAACGGTTTAATTTAGAAGTTTTATTAGACATCCCCTTCAAAAATAATGAATACATATTTTATGCAAGCACAAAATATTTTATTTTAAGACTTACACCTCTTAATGAATTTTTTTTGCAAATAAGTGCAATTTTTTCTTGAGTAATTTTAAATGTAAAATAATTTATAGTGTTATTACCTATTTCTTTTTAATATAACCCTATAAAACAATGAATCTATTACGTTCTTTTTTAACGTCGCTATTTATAAGTATAGCCCTAATTGCATCATCAATTTTAGTTTTTGCAGCTGAGATCACAATTCCATCATATGGTCAATTTGGTGATGCTACGATTACTGGTGACATATTTGAATACCAATCCGGAGGACCTAATGGATATGGTGGTTTTGCTGCTACTAACGAAGGTGGTGGTGAACCTTATTATCCTTTCATTTTTTCTGCTGATGGTCAAATTACGGTTAATGCTGCGGTACCGAGCGGTGGTTCTGCAACACTCCTTTTTGTTTTTGAGTATCAAGCATGGCCAAATACTACTCCTAACTATGAAGTAACAATTCCAATAAGTGGCAGTACTTTAGATACTTATACAGCAACAGTTCCATCACAAGGAGCTAACACATTTTCTAATTTCGTTGTTTATGTTGTAGAGCAAGATACTCCAGTACAAATTCAAGATATTACTGTTGCGTACGACGACCCAATAGTAGATCCGAATGCTCCTACGCCTGGAGGTGCGAGTGAAACAACGATTCCTGTTGAATATTGGACACCGTTTGATGGTAGCGGTACTACTATTGCTAACGGCAACGAATTTACTTTCCCTACTGGTGCACAAACATGGGCAGGATTTGCGGTTGGTGGAGCTGGTTACGAATCATCAGGTGAGAACATATATCCTTTCTCCTTTGCTGAAGCTGGTGAAATTAATTTTACTGCCTCAGTTCCAGATGGAACTTCTGCAGAAGTACGTTTTGTTTTTGAGTATCAACCTTATCCTAATGTTACTCCAAATTACAATACCGAAACAGTCACTATCAGTGGTGCAACTCCTACAAGTTACCAAATCACTGTGCCATCACAGGGTTCAAATACATTCTCTTCATTCCTTTTCTATGTCGTAACACAGGACAAAATTGTTGTCTTAGGCGATGTGGTTATTACTGATGATGCTGGCGGTTCTGGTTCTACAGGTACCACAGGAGTACGCTTTGTATTTGAAGAAATACCTGGAGATGTAGAAAAATATGTTTACGAAACAGAAACAGTTGAAGTCACAAGTACGACTCCGGAAGCTTTCTCTATTAGCATTCCTGTTTATGAAAATCCTCTAGATACATTTGAAAATATGCTCTTGTATGCTGTTGGAGAAGACCAGTCTATTAAAGTTGCGGATGTAACTCTAATAGTTAACGGAGCAACTTATGGAGGTTCTGGTGCTGATTCTTTATTATTTAATAATATTTTTGGTGGTGTAGATGTTGATGAATCAAGCTTTACTTACACTTTCCTATCAACTTCTGCATCTTGGGGTGGCTTTGCTCTAAGTAACAGTCAAATTGATGCATGGCCAGCAGGTGGTATTCTTTTAAACAATGGAGCTACGCTTACATTCACTGCAAACCTTGTTGATACTCCAGTGGATTTACCACCTGAGTACAATGGTGAAACAGCTTTCTCCGATGGTGTAATTGATACTAGTGAAGATACAGGTACAGGACGCGATGATGAACCTGCGTACAAATGGAGTGCCTATGTTGCATGGTTTACTTTAGAAGCTGGAGACACTCAAGGTACTTATGCTGGAGGAGATAATTGGGGTCAATTATCTGACTTACCTGCAACTTGGAATAATGGAGTTATTACTTTAGCACCTAACACTGCATCTTACAGCTCATGGAACAATGAACCAGATGAAGCTGATGGAGAATTTTTCCTAGAGCAGACCTTAAAAATTGAAGGTACTCAAGGAACAAGTGAAATTCTAGGCAAGACCGTTAACTTTAGTGGTACGGTTGACAGTTATACTTTAGATGCTAGATATACAGTAACTGCCTTTGTGAAAGCTCTTGATCCAGCTAACAATTATTCTCCAATTGTTATTGAACAAGTTGAATTATCTGCTGCAGGTAATTTTGCAATCTCTGCTGATTTAC
Organism: Verrucomicrobiota bacterium; assembly: GCA_027620575.1. GTDB lineage: Bacteria > Verrucomicrobiota > Verrucomicrobiia > Opitutales > Coraliomargaritaceae. The sequence continues at coordinate 7,383 of JAQCDT010000027.1, read as the reverse complement.
CTTCAGGTGATTACATACCACAATTAGGATTTCTTTTAACGGGTAGAAATGCCAACCCTGATACAGATTGGGGTAATATCCAAATAAGTAATGTTGCAGGTTCATATGATGAGACTACAGCAATCAGAGACGGCAACTTTACTGATGGAGCGAACGCATATTGGGGTTTCACTAATTCCGGAGTTGGATTCAATACTGACGGCGGAAATGGTTCTGTTCCTGGGCAAGTTGTTATGACCAATGGAACTACTAACCGTGCTAATGTTTACATTGTTACTAATGGAGGAAACCTTGAACCATTGGCTAATTTTGGTATGGAAGCTGGAAATACATATGAAGTTACCTACTACATGAATCGTGCTTCTGGTAGTGACCTTGGATTAATACAGTTTGAATTTGATACAGGTGCTTTCATACCAGCAGATTTTTCTGCTAATATCCATGGTGATGCGAACCCTGCAAGCAACACATGGGTGCAATACACTCAGACAGTAGAGGTGCCTGCTAGTGCTACACAGGCTTTATTTTATGTGATTTCTGGTGCCAATTCAGTCATTGCATTTGACCAAATAAATGTAACTGAAGTGGCTAATAACTTTGCAAGTTGGGCTACTGATAATGGATTATCAGGTGCAGATGCTGCATTTAGTGCTGACCCTGACGGAGATGGTATTCCTAACGGCTTGGAAAGCTTCTTAGGTACATTGCCTGGTTCAAGCTCTGCTGCTATGTCAAACATCGCTAAAACTACAAATGGCATTAGTATGTCACATTCAAGAAATAGTGATTTAGCGAGTGATATTACTGCGAGTTATCAATGGTCCACAGACCTATCTACTTGGAGTGCTAGTGGAGAAACGGTTAATGGTACAACAGTTACGATTACAACTGATGACTCTGTTCCAGGAACTACTACGGCAACTGCTACTGTAAGCGGTACGGAAGCAGATAATGTCTTTATTAAAGTTAACGTCTCTAATGACTAATACTTTATAAAAGTATATCCTTTCTTACAAAATGCGATGACTGAAAAGTCATCGCATTTTTTTATTCTCTACTAAGGCGTAAATGATTGAGAATTTTTATATTCTAATGCATTGAATATACATCAAATAGATTAATACTAATTAGGCTGCATTTTGCCTTGTGAATTATGTACTATTAGAACCTTATTAGATCATCCTTAAGCTATATCTATAAATATGCTCACACAGGGTAAATTATAATAAATAGCTATCAGACTGCTTTTGGATTTCACACAGTTGTTTAGGAGCAATTAAACTACATTACTAGTAGATTATAAATATGATCGGCAGTGGAATCGTGTCTGCTCTGTATTTCAATCTTAAATCTTAATGAATAGCGAGTGGGTTTGTGGGTTCCTTGATTGGCTAGATAAAAACATCTGCAAACAATTAAGTAGAAATTGCTAGTTTTCCTGTTTCGCTAAATATTTAAATTAAGAAATTTTAATTATACGTAAGCTTAGTCTTTCTGTAAGACTAATTTAGGTGTTCTGTTTTCAAAGTAAACACCCCAGTTTTTTTCTGCAGCGTTTGGAGTATCATCATTACCTTTCCAAGGTTCATCAAATGCCTCAAAAAAGAATACTGTGATGTTATTAGCTTTTGCCCATGTTTTTAATTCATCATAATAAAGCTTTTGGTTTTTTTCATTAGCTCTGTCTCCAAATTCATTTGCTATGGTCGCCCAGCCTGCCTCAAGGATAGCTATTTTCTTGCCTGGTAATGCTTCAATCACATTTTTAACACCTTCAATAGTGAAAGACATTCCATTATCAATGCCTTCACCTTCCCAAAGAGGGTAAATGTGTACACCTAAAAAATCTAATTCTTTAGCCAAATTTGTCCCATAATCTCTCCACCAATAATGGGTCTCAGCAACAGTTACTGGTTGCTTAATATTCGCTTTCACTTCTCGAACAAATTGAATAACTCTTTCCTCTGACATCATGTGGTCGTTCCAGCTGACTAAGGCTTCATTGCCTACATTCACAGCTATTACGACATCATCATACTTATTCGCTAATTCTATCGCTGTTTGAACTTCTAACTGATTACTTATTCGATTTTCGGCTAATTGCGATTCGGGTATTGGCTCTGTAAGCCATCCGCATCCGTCGTGATTACTTATTTCTGCATCTAACCAAATCCCTAATAAAACTTTCATGGGGAAATTATGCTTTCTAATCACTTCAAGTGTCATCTGAGTATTGGTGTCACAATCATACATTCGAACAAGTTTGAAGCCTTCATCAACTAGTATGTTTAGATCCTCAATGATCTGTGCTTCACTAGGGTTCTTAGCCCCATCTCCACGATCTGGATGCTGGCCTTTTCTAAAACCAGAATATGAAAGTGCCCAGTGTTCACCATGGATAAGATCCGCAGGTAGCTGTGGTAGCGATGCACTCAAGATAGAAAAACAAAGAGATAAAAATGTTAAACGAATCATTTTGAATGTGAAGTTATAGACCACCAGGACCTCCACCAGGACCTCCACCAGGACCACCTGAATTTTGTTCTTCTCCTATATTAACTTTAAAAAAGAAGTTTTGAGAATTACTATCTAAGCCGTTGATAATCTCAATCGCTGGATCGAAAATACTTGAATGTGTGCTACCGTCACCACTTTCTGTTTTCCAATTATTCCAGTTTGTTAAATCATCACTAACGCTTATTGAATATTCTCTGCCAGATTTCGTATTAAATCCTATATTAAATAGGCCAGTATTATCCATAGAGCTTTGCATATAGAAATAGTCGTTTGAATCAGTTAAAGATGTGCCCGCAATAGATTCAAAATAATCATTTGAATTGTCGTTATCTGTGTCAGGATTGTTTAAATCTGAATTGTAAATAACAGCTTCATTGTAATTAGTTAATCCATCTCCATCATTATCATTAAAATCGGGGTAAGAAGTAATCGAAAATGACTTATCTTCATCGATAATGATAGTGTTTGAAGTCCAATCGGTGCCAGTAAGGTCGAGTACATAACCAGGGTATGGAGTTGCTTCGACTAAAACAGCCGTATTGTATTCGTATTCTGCTTGATTTGGAGTTTTTGTTAAAGAGATTGCTGATGTATCATAGCTTAAATCTAAAGTAAATCTTTGCAAAGAAGATACTTGGTAAGTTACGCTTTTAACCACCATTTCTGCATAATCAAAGTTAGAGGGGACAGAACTTGTCTGTGGATAGACTCCTCCCATCGCTATATTCATAATAAGAAAATATTGTTTATCTCCTGAGCCAAAAAGCTGAGGGTTATTGTTGGTAGTTGGATACCAAAATTCCTTGTTGTACATGCCCGAGCTTTCAGTAAAGCGAGAGCCAGAAATATAGATATCATCCATAAAGATTTCTATTTTGTTGGTATTAATACCATCATCGTATCTATAAATATCGACACGCCATTTATGAAATCTAGTGTGAACATCCGAGTCATCAAAATACTGTGCTGTTTGCCAATGAGTGTAGCCTGAGCCGGAATCTGCACCATTCCAATGGTAAGCCACATTCGCTTGTGTTTCATAACCAGATGCAGTTCCTGCGGGTGGCTTAGTTGGCGACCATTCCATAACATCGATTTCTGCGCAATATGGCCAGCCCACCCATTGACCATTTAATTGGTCATTGCCCATGAGCCATAGTGCCGGCCAGAGCGGAACATTTGGGACATAATTCCCATCGCTATCTTTCGCCATAGGTAATTGTGCTTCAAATTCTACACTTAACTTTTCGCCAGAACCTACCTTGATGCCGTTGTAAATTGATGAATTAACTCTAGATGAATAGTATGTATTTGGCCCCGTTCTATCTATTCTTAAGACCAAATGATTATTGTCATCATAGCCCACTTTGCCATCTACATAGTCTTGAATTTCGTTGTTGTAGGGATTATAGGCGACTTCTTGTTTCCATTGGATGCTATTCCCTGTGTTGAGATCTTCCCCAAAAGAAAAATCGCCGAAATAGCTCGTAACGTTATTTGGAGTCGAGAAATCTACATTATCATTGCTATCACTATACTCTGTGACTATTATGGTGCCCACATTAATGGGGATATCCCGGTCATTAATATACATTACAAATGAGCGAAATTCATTAGTGCCTTGTGAAGGAATATCAATTGTATATTGAGCATCTGTACTACCAGAAATTGTAACTGAAGTAGTATCATAAGCTGGATCAACATCGGGATGAGGGGCCTTTTCAAATCTAAATCTGACATCGGCGGATTCTCCACTAGGAATTGAAGCAGTGAAAGTTATCTTTCCACCTAATGGGAAAGTGAATGGAAATATTGATGATTCTGAGTACCAAAATCCCGCCCACGACAATGCATCCGAAGGAAATTCAAATAATCCATTATTAATTGTCGCTCCACTATCACCGAAAGAATCCCAGTTTGACGCTGCCAATGTTTTATCAAGTCCTCTAGAAATGTGCGGAGATAATAAGCCAATCAGAGTAAAAAGAAAAAGACTTTTTATCATAGAAGACCTTATAAGGGATAAATTAAGTTGTGAATGACTCATGAAAAATAAATAAAGTAAGTGATACATATTAAATGCACAATTTTGCATAAGTCAAATATCTTAGAATTCAAAGCCCATTATATGATTATAGTCGTATTTCTTTTAAGCTATCAGAATCTAATTCATCGCTTGACTCTATAATGCACAGCATTTTACGTCCAGCTGTAATTCGCCAGTGCGAAATGAAAAAATAATTAATACTTTGGTCTTTTTCTTTATAAGCAAATAGAACTTTTCTGTTAAAAGTGCCTCTTTCATTTTTGGGAAGCGGTACTAATTTTCGGCTATTAGGAGATATTTTAATAATTTCATCTCCTAATTGAGCAACTACTTCATTATTGGATAAATTCAAAATCATAGTGGACACAGTAGGGAACGAAGTAACATCATTTTTCAAAAATTCAGTATTAATTTTTTCAGGATCATCTTTATCTCGCCTAAGAAAAATAATAATATCATCTTCTTGATCAGCAAAGGATATCCTTAATACAGGTCTTCTCGAAGAAGCCCCAGTTTCTGAATGGATTCCATAGAAATGAATTAAATCATTTTTTGGGACTGGGAAACTTCTGTTAGGATGATACGGTTTTAGGCTCAATATTTGTGGAGCACTTGCATCTTGAAATTTCACGGCATCTATTTTGCCAAAATCATCAAGTGAGATCATCGTAAATTCTTTAGCGATTAGATTTGAACACATAAAACTTATCAGACTAAAAACAAATGTCTTGTAGTAGTGTTTTTTCATGTTCTGAAACTTTTGACTAAATTTCATCGGCATTCAGCCATCTAAAGCTGACCACTTCAAATTTTCTGTTAAAGGCATTCCTGTCATCGCTGTCGTATTTTGCATTGAACAGGGATTTTTCTTCATCAACTAAATCAATGCGTCTTTGAACAATTGCCTCACACCAGACTTTAGCATTTGTTTCACCATTTTGTTTGGTGTCTCCATAGGCTCGTATGACAAACGTATCGGATCGCGCAGATAAAATCGGAGTTAGTGGACGCATTAAAGATGCTTGAGTTATATATCCTGGTAAACCTTCATTAGCATCGCCTTCAAAAACTTCGGATGCATCAAAATCTGCATTTGCTATCCAGTTTACATCTCCAGGATTTTCGTCAAATCGTGCTTTTAAAGCTGATGTAACACTCTTTTTGGGAGACTCTAAATTAATATTAGATTCATCTATAGCTGTTTGAACGGCACCTTTTAAATTATAAGGATATCGTTCGGAGATTTCCCGATTAAAAAATTGAGAAAGTGAAAGGAATGGGCCTCTAGCCTTAATTTGTTTTACAATTTCGTTAGCTAATTTAACGATCTGAGAATCTTCAAGTGAGCGATAGTGAGACCATGAGTTTCGTATAATGTCATCTATTTTTCCACCGGTATTTTCGAGTGATTTTTCCGCTGGAATTGTTTGGCTTAATACAGGAGTATTATCAAGGTTTGTATTATCTGTATTATAATTCCCATAATCTGAATTGTCATAAAGAACAGACTTACCTCTGAGAGAAGAAAGTTGAGCTATCCAACTTTCAACGGAAGTTGAATTAATATTAAATGCACCTTCAACTTCAATAAAATTAGCAATTTTATCAAATAAATCAATTGGATCTACATTGCTGAAAGCAAGGGTATCTATAACCTCATTAAAAGAGAGACTACTAGGTACCTTAAATAGATAATTAGAGTTTGGTAATTTATTTTCTTGGCCTACCCACTGTTTCAAAAGTTCACCCATTTCGGTCATTTCATCTTGGAAGGGACCACTAGGGATTGCCAAGCCCGTAAAGAAATAAGTATCAAATAAGGTTTCATTCAATAGATAAGAGCGATCGGTAGCAAAGCCTTTGTAGGTGCTATCGGGGTCAACAACATCATTAAGAGGAATTGTAGGATGTGCCCAACTATTACCTGTAGCCATATTAAATGAAGGGGCCATTGGACGCTCTATTTTGCCTCTGAACATTATTCTATTATCTGTCAATGAGGCTGATTCATAGTGCCAGCGTGAAGTAGGGTTTCGCCTTCCTGAATAATAGGCAAAGTGATCACTATCACGACCTAGAGGTGCATGATCTAATTGAGTCAGTGATAATAATGGAATCAATGGTAGCTCTTTAGAAACACATTTAAACAATGTGTCTCCTTTTAAAGTTTTAAACCCTACTTGTCCCTCTTCATTTTGTGGTATAAAATCCGACCCTGCTTCTATTTCTCTGACGTAAATTCGAAAAGGAGATAAGGCTAATGAGGTATCGTTAGATTTGTCATCATAATAATAAGTATTAGCAGGGTCGATAAAGAATGCATGCTTGCCAGGGGTGTCTCCTTCGGAAAAGCCTCGAATATCTACATTTAGAGCTATTTTTGGAGATTGGTAAATATCGCCCCAATTACCATTCTCATCGATAATATATTCTAGGTCACCATGCTCAACCTCTATCGGAACTTCTAGAGTTGATTTATGGTAGTCTTGGCTGTTAAACGCTTCTCCTTGATCAATATTAAGTGCACCGATCATACGTTTTTCAAAGAGATGCGACCCAACTCTACCGGTATTATAGTCTGGGTAAAAGTTATTCCATCCCGCACCTAATGAAAAACGACTAATAAAGAATTGGTTTTTTAGTCTAATATTGAACTTATAGGTCAAATTACTTTCACCTTTAGGACCATAACGGATAATTCTATCTGGAAAACCTTCTTCACCAGGAATTATATTAGTGACCAATTTTTTAAGTTTATTATCAGATTCAGTTTCTCCTTCATGGTTAATAATGGGAGTAAATAATCCCACTAATGCACC
>JAQCDT010000026.1 GCA_027620575.1 Verrucomicrobiota bacterium | reverse complement strand
CAAAGAAGAATTTAATTCACAACTCAAAATCATAATGGCAGTAAAAAAAGCAGCTAAAAAAAAGTCCGCAAAGCGTAAAGCTTCAGCGATAAAATATAGTTATAATTTCGGTAAAAAAACCGATGGTAATGTAAAGCTAAGAGAACTTCTTGGTGGTAAAGGTGCCAACCTTGCAGAGATGGCAAGAATCGGCCTACCCGTTCCTCCAGGCTTCACATTAACCACTGAAGTTTGCACATATTTTTATGATAACAAACAAAGCTACCCAAAAAGCTTAGTTAAAGAAGTCCAAGACTCTGTAAGCCTTATCGAAAAACAATTGGGTAAAAAATTAGGTGATGCGAAGAAACCACTTCTTTTGTCGGTTCGTTCAGGTGCTCGTGAATCGATGCCGGGCATGATGGATACTATTTTGAATCTTGGACTCAACGATAAGACTGTTGTCGCCTTAGCTAAAGATTCAGGCAATGAAGCTTTTGCTTACGATTGCTACCGCCGTTTCATTCAAATGTATGGTGATGTTGTGATGGGCGTACAAGCTACACACGAAAATGAACATTGCCCATTTGAAGGAGCATTGGAAAAACTAAGAAAAGAGGTTAAGGTCGAATTTGATAATCAACTGACTGCGAGCCACCTTAAAGAATTGATTAAGCGTTACAAAGCGATCATCAAAAAACGTACAAATTCCGCTTTCCCACAAGACCCATACGCACAGCTTTGGGGTTCAGTTGGAGCGGTCTTCAAATCATGGCAAAATGAGCGTGCGATTTTATATCGTCAAAAATACGGCATCCCTGCGTCTTGGGGTACTGCGGTTAATGTTCAAGCGATGGTCTTTGGTAATATGGGAGAAGATTGTGCAACTGGTGTTGCTTTCACTCGTGACCCTGCCAATGGAGAAAAAGTTTTCTACGGAGAGTATTTAATCAATGCACAAGGTGAAGATGTTGTTGCAGGTATTCGTACTCCTAACCCAATTGCTGAATTAAATGATGAAATGCCAGGCGCTTACAAAGAATTGGAAGCGGTTCGTATCAAACTTGAGAAGCATTTCAAAGACATGCAAGACTTCGAGTTCACAGTCGAAAATAACAAACTCTATATGTTGCAAACAAGAAACGGTAAGCGTACTGGTCTTGCTGCTGTACGTATTGCTGTTGAACTGAATAAGGAAAAACTAATCGACCAAAAGACAGCACTTAAGAAAATACCAGCAGATTCTATCTCCAGTTTATTGGTAGCGGTATTCGATCAAGATGCTATCAAAAAGACTAAAGCACTCGCCTATGGACTTCCTGCGGGACCTGGTGCGGCTTCTGGCAAGATTTGCTTCACAGCTGAAAAGGCGGAAAGCGTTGTGGCTAAAGGTGGGCATGCTGTCCTTTGCCGAGTTGAAACCACGCCTGAAGACCTTCGTGGGATGATTGCCGCTGATGGTATTTTGACTTCAAGAGGTGGTGTGAGTTCACACGCTGCACTAGTCGCACGTCAAATGAATAAAGTCTGCGTGTGTGGTGCGTCTGATGTCGTTATCGATTACAAAGCGAAAACATTAAAAATCGGCAAGAAGACTCTTAAAGAAGGCTCTGACATTTCAATTGATGGAACAACTGGAGCCATCTATGCAGGTCATGTCGCTACAGCTCCTTCAGAAGTTGACCAAGTGCTTAATGGTAAAATGAAAGCCTCTGATAGCTATACTTATAAGCTCTTTGCTCAAGTTATGACATGGGCTGATAAATATAGAAAACTTGGAGTAAGAACGAATGCCGACTCCCCTAGCCAAGCGAAGGCAGCAGTTGCATTTGGTGCAGAAGGTATCGGTCTTTGCCGTACAGAGCACATGTTCTTCGAAGGCGATCGTATTACTTTCATGCGTCAAATGATTCTTTCTAAAAACGAGAAAGAACGTCGTGCAGCCTTGAAGAAATTATTGCCTTTCCAAAGACAAGACTTCAATGGTCTCTTCAAAGCAATGGGAGGTCGCCCTGTGACTGTTCGTTTGCTTGATCCACCTTTGCATGAATTCCTTCCTCATGACGCAGCTTCAAAAACTGAGCTAGCAAAATCTCTAGGAGTCAAACTCAGTGAAATCAACGAGCGAGTTGAAGCCCTACATGAATCCAATCCAATGCTTGGACATCGTGGTTGCCGACTAGGAATCTCTTATCCTGAAATCACAGAGATGCAGGCAAGAGCGATCTTTGAAGCAGCTGCAGCCTGTTACAAATTGAAAAACCCAATCAAAGTTGTTCCTGAAGTCATGGTACCACTTGTTGGATTTGCCGATGAGTTAAAAAATCAAGTATCGGTTATTCACCGAGTGGCTGGCGAAGTTATGGCGGCGAAGAAGGTTAAGTTTAAGTACTTAGTAGGCACTATGATCGAAGTTCCAAGAGGAGCATTAACTGCTGACGAAATTGCAGGGACTGCTGAATTCTTCAGCTTTGGTACTAATGATCTCACCCAAACTGGATTAGGAATGAGCCGTGATGATGCAGGTTCATTCTTAGGTAAATACAAAGACCTTGATATTATGCCACAAAATCCATTTGCCTCGATTGATGCATCCGGCGTAGGTCAACTTGTTGAAATCGGTGCGAACAAAGGACGTTCAAGCAACAGCAAAATCAAATTAGGTATTTGCGGCGAGCATGGCGGTGACCCTCAATCAATTCAGTTCTTCCACAAAGTTGGATTGAATTATGTAAGTTGCTCACCACCGAGAGTTCCGGTTGCACGTTTAGCCGCAGCTCAAGCAGCGCTTTAAGCATTAATCCAACAACTCAATTTCAAAGCCCTCTTGATTGAGGGCTTTTTTTTATTATTTTTAGATAGCCAAATCCTTTAATCATTTAATAAATTAAGAGTATGAAAAGTATGACTGGCTACGGAAGTAGCACATTTGAGCTTCCTGCCTGCCCTTTATTATTTGAATTTACCATACAATCGGTGAATCGAAAAAATTTAGACTATCAGATCTATGTCCCCCAAGAATGGTCTGATCTTGAGCCTAAAATATCCGAGTGGACTAAAGACCAATTTATTCGTGGTCGGGTCATGATTCATCTGAAGATTAACAAGAAGAAACAAAAAGAAAATGGGTTTAGTTTAAACAATACACTTCTTGATCAAAGTATCGAAGACTTAAGCGATTTCTGTAATCAAAGAAACATTCCTCTCGATTTGAATCCTTCTTTAATCATTAAGCTCAATCAGCTGCTTAAAGATCAAGAAGCCTTACCCTCTTGGCAGGAAACAGAATCTGTAATTAAAGACGCTTTCTGTGAAGCTCTGAACCATTGGCAAACTATGCGAATGACTGAAGGAGAGGCTTTAAAAAATGATTTTGATCAGCGTATGGGATCATTAGAAAAGCTGGTCGAAAGTGTCGAAGCACTTGCAACTTCAGCGAGTATAGATTTTTCTAAAAAATTAATCGATCGTCTTAATTCTATGAACTTAGAAATCGACTTGGAAGATGATCGAGTGCTTAAGGAAATCGCCTTATTCGCTGATCGTTCAGATGTCTCAGAAGAAATCACACGACTCAAATCGCATATCGACCAATTTAAACATTTTATCGCTTCACCAGAATCAATTGGACGAAAGATGGATTTTCTCTGCATTGAAATGTTCCGAGAAATGAATACTATTTCCAGTAAAACCCAACAAATCGAAGTCACAAAAAATATCATCGAAGGGAAAAATGAACTGGAAAGAATTCGCGAACAGGTACAGAATATAGAATAGTTTTTTATGAGTTCTAGAGTTTTAAATGATCCCAATGCTTTCCGACCTGTAATCCAATTATCGATACATGCAGATAATAAAGTTGGACGACTCAACGAAATTGTAGGATTACTAAAATCTCATGATGTGCATATTATTGCCATCTCAATTCTAGACACGACGGATAGTTCTTTAATACGTGTCATTGTTGATTACCCAGAAGAAGCACAGCATATTTTAGATTCAAATAATTTTTCTTATGTCAGCACTGAAATGGTTGCGGTTGAGCTTAATTCAGAAGCGGATATTGCAAAAGTCACCTTTGCTCTAGTTCAGGCAGAAATTAATATACATTATATCTACCCTTTTGTCATACGTCCTAACAACCGCTCTGCACTCGCAATTAGCTTAGAAGATAATGACCTCGCTAGTGAGACCTTAAGGCGTCACCAGATCAATGTTTTAAGCCAAAACGATATCGCTCGATAAAAATAGTACTGCTTTTCGTTTGACTCACAACTAATACATTATTGCTTTAGTTATATCCTTAGGGGTGACCTAGATGGGTCTGAGATATTTCCTTACTCTAAACCGTACAGAAATGATCCCTTTGAACCTGATCCAATTGATATTGGCGGAGGGAAAGGTGATAAGTAGCCCATTGCACTCACATTTGCTCTGCTCGTATTGATAGGATTTTAAACATATTTCTTATCATAATGCACAAATTCAAATTATTACTTATCACCATCGTGGTTGTCGCTTATGCCAACGGACAAACGCTGAATACGCCAAAAACTGAATCAAGCGTATACGAACTTCCCGACTATATTGTAACTGGCACACTGTGGGACACTCCGATTCAAAATGTCTCTGAAAGTGTAACGCTATTCAGTGAAACTGCTATAAAGGATAGAGAAGCCACCCATTTCCAAGATTTGGTTAATGCAATACCGAATCTAACAGTAACAGGAGGCAATAATCGCTCTCGCTATTTTCAACTACGAGGCTTGGGAGAAAATTCACAATTTGAAGGAGAAACTCCCGATCTCAGTGTTCGTTTTTTAATCGATGACTTTGACTTCACTGGCATCGGTGGCATTGCCTCTCTTTTTGATCTCAAACAAGTGGAAATTATTCGTGGAGCTCAGTCCAGTGCTTACGGCGTAAATGCGTCTGCTGGAATTATTAAACTATCCACCAACGAAGCAAATGGCGAAGAGAGTTCAAAGGCTAAGCTTTCTATTGGCACGCATAATCAAAGATCTTTCGGATATGCTAAAGGTGGCACACTCGGAGATAAGACAAATTCTAAGACGAACTATAGACTCTCTATTTTCCAAAATAATACAGATGGCTTTATTGAAAATGAATTCCTTAATAAAAAAGATACCAATCAAAGCGAAGAAACTTTTTCATTATTAAAGCTAAGACACAATCCTAGTCATCAATCAAGCATCCAAACCTCTTTTGTCTATGCGGATGCTAAAGCAAGTTACGATCAATGGTCTCTAAATAATACCTATCTAAAAACTCAGTCGGATGATCCCGGTGATGACAATCAACGCTCTAAAGGCATTTCAATTCGAATGAATTCCAATAACCTTAAAAACTTTTCACTGACGTCTGTTACAAGCTTACTGCATACGGATTCACTTTATAGCTATGATGCTGATTGGGGAAATTATGATTCATTTACAAGTGGCTATGATGGCTTTCTGTCAATTGATAGAGATCGGAAATCAATCTCTCAAGAAATCAGAATAGATTCATCGGAAGATCAATCCCCAAATCCTATGTTCGATAAATGGACTGCGGGAATATACTTTAATAAATTGTCTGAAGAATCTGATATTAATTATTTAGATAATTTTGAAGATGATGGTAGAGCCGATGTATTTTCAGATTATAAAACACAATCGTTTTCTTTGTTTTCTAAAGCTGAAAATAATTTAAATGAAATTTCAAAGATCACTTTTGGCTTACGTTTTGAATATCAAAAAGTGAACTTTACATCTGTCACCTTAAACAATGCTGATTACACTGACTACGACACTATGATAAGTTATCCTACTCTTGATTCAGGCTCAGAAGTATCGAAAAAAGACAATCTAATTGGCGGTTCAATCAATTATCAAAATAAAATAACTGATGATCATACCCTATTCCTTTCCTATAATCACGGCTATAAAGCTGCTGGAGTGAATAGCACGTCATTCAGGCCCATAGATAGTTCTTTTCCTTTAACTTTTGATACAGAAAAAATTAATACCTATGAAATTGGTTTAGCTTATGTGAATCCAGGACATACTTATCAGGCAAAATTTAATATTTTTTACCTAACAAGAAATAATGCTCAATTAAGAGATGCAGGTGGATCAAAGGGTTTTTTCACGTATTTCACTTCTAATCAAGGCGATGCAAAACATTACGGAGCAGAATATCATTCCCAATGGAATTTTATATCTGATTGGTCCTTAGAGACTAACTTGAGCTTTTTAAAAGCGACTAGAGACAATACATCTAGAGATTTGGCTAACGCTCCTAAATATAAATACGCATTTTTAATCAAATATACTCCAAACAATGGATTTTATTCCAATATTTCCTTAACTGGAAGTGATGACCATTATGAAGAAAATGGTCATGATTTAAAAAGGGAAGCTCACTCGGTCGTAAATGCCTCTATCGGTTATGCTAAAAATCAATGGGATATTTCCTTATGGGTTAAAAACCTATTTGACCATGACTACACCCAACGGGTCTTCTATTTTGATAATTATCACCCAGAGGATGGATATGTAGCTGATTCAAAAAGATTTTATAAGGCTTCTGGCGATCCTTTAAATTATGGTGTCACCATCAACTACGATTGGTAAAATTGAATCGAATCAGCCTTTGATATGTAAAAGGTATCTGTACAAGGCGGCTAAAGTTAAAGAATGGGATAGCTTCCCTTCTTTGACCCAGCTGGCCACCTCGGCCTCAGAAAGAGCGATCACTTCTATTTCCTCATGCTGATCCCAACTAGCTCCACTTGAGCTCATTTCCATGTTATCAATAAATATAAAATGACAATGATTGTTCAGCATTGCAGGATTGGGCAAACAAGTACCTAAGGAAGTACAATTGTTTCCGATATAGCCGGTCTCTTCTTGAAATTCTCGAACACCCGCCTCCATCGGATTTTCATTCGGATCAACAATACCCCCAGGCAATTCTAAAGAAAAATCATCAATCCCCCATCGGAATTGTCGCACTAAGATTATTTCTTTATTCACTGTTCGACCAACTCCCACAACCCAGTCAGGTGAACTGATATAGTAAAAGTCTTCTGAAGTCTTTCTTTTTGGGTGAAAATACCGTCTAGTTCTCAATTCCCATACCCTTGAAGAAAAATTCACCGTTTCGTTTTCGATCTGCCAACGATCTATCTTTATTTCATCTGCCATAATAAATACTGTGATTTTAGATAATTAGGGAATTATAATTTTTTCACCCACTCTAAGTGCTTTCGGATTCAAATCCTTGTTGGCATTCATAAGGGTTGTTAGTGACACCCCATAAATCTTCGCTACTTTGGAAAAAGTGTCTCCAGACTGAATTACATGGTAACGAATTGAATCCTGACTAACCTTTTCAGCTTTAATGACTTCATTATTGGCTTGTTTCAACTGAGTCGTTTTCGCTTTTTGTTCAAGTTGAGCCAATTGCTCTTCCATGACTTTCATGCTGTTGGCTTGATTCAAAACTTTTTTTTCTAATGAAGCAATCGATTGGTTTAATTGCTCAAGCTCTTGGCTTAATTCCTCCTCAAGAGTTCCTTTTTCTTCAGTGACTATCTTTTCGCTAAAGCTTAAACTAATATATAAGGCCATAACCGAAAATATAAATGCCAATAATAACAGAAAATTAAAAAAAATGCTTTTTAGGTTTTTATTTTGTGCTTCCATTGCTTAATGTCTTTATGAAAAATGCTTAACTTGTAAGCAAGCTATAATCCTTTATACTCAAAAATGGAAGATTTCTTTCCCGACATAGATTCAGACTCAGTTCAAACTGTCAGCGAATTAACCAAAGAAATTAAAAAGCTCCTAGAGCCTAATTTTCGTCAAGTTTGGGTCAGAGGGGAGATATCGAACCTGCGCTATCAACAATCAGGCCATTATTACTTTTCACTGAAAGATAAAAATAGTCAGCTCCCTTGCGTGTTTTTTAATCGCTTTGCAAGTGCTTGCGATTTTGATTTAGAAGATGGTTTAGAGGTCATTCTTTTCGGTGAAATCTCGCTCTATGAACCTTATGGTCGCTATCAACTTTCCGTCAAAGTCGCCCAAGAAGCAGGTAAAGGTAATTTACATATTCGTTATGAACAATTGAAAAAGAAATTGTATGCCGAAGGCCTCTTTGATGAAGCACACAAAAAAGCCATTCCAACGATTCCCAATAAAATAGCCGTTATCACATCTCCTACTGGAGCGGCCGTACAGGACTTCATTCGAATACTTAGAAGGCGAAATTTTGCCAGTGAAATTGATCTCATTCCTGTTAAAGTACAAGGTCAGCAAGCATGCGATGAAATCACACAAGCGATTGAATATGTGTCAGAAAGACAAAATTACTATGACTTAGTCGTCCTGACAAGAGGAGGTGGTAGCATTGAAGATTTATGGAACTTCAATGAAGAATCCGTGGCTCGGGCTCTATTTAAATGCCCTGTTCCCAGTATTTCTGCCATCGGCCACCAAATAGATACCGTCTTAACTGATTTAGTTGCGGATCATCGTGCAGAAACCCCTTCGGGAGCCGCTGAGTATATTTCTTCTAATTATTTATCTGTTAAAGAATTATTAATAAATCACCGAAAAAAAATCACTGATACCATTCAAGAGATAATCAATCGAGAAAAGTACACACTTCAGGCAAACAACCAAAGGCTGATTCTAAATACACCTCAAAATTTCATTGATAAAATGATGATACAAATGGATGTGCTAGAAAAAAATCTGGCACAGAATTTAGCCAAATCGATCAAAGTAAAAACAGCACAAAGTTATGATTTAAGTGCCCAATTAAACAAACTGCATCCAAAGCATCTTCTAGAAACTCATTTTCTCGAAACTAAAATACGAAAGAAACAACTGGAACAGTTTTCAACCGATAGCCTGCAAACTAAACGGCAAAGTCTTGAATTTTATGAACATCGTTTACAAAATAGTAGCATTCAATCCAGCCTCAAACGAGGATTTGTCATGTTGAAAGATCAATCGAATAAAATCTTAAGTAATTTACAAATGGCGAACGATTCAGAGGAAATAAAAGCCTGTTTTATCGATGGTGAACTGATTCTTCAAAAAAAAAGTAAAAAAAAGTAAAAAAAATGGAAGAAATTTAAAAGTAAAGACTCTCATATGTATGACGATTTAGTCATAGGATGATGTGAGTATAAAGACTGTAAGTCTTGAATGCGCTTTAGAGTAAGATCTAAAGCGCATTTTCTTTGTCAAAAGTACTAATAATTTAAGATAAAAAGCCGTAAAGACTCACTTTTAAATTGAAATTAGTTTAAAGCTAATATTATCATTAAAGTATTAGTTAAGAACCTTTTAAAAAACATGACAACTTCAGTAATCCGATTCATCAGTACCCTCTTATTAGCATCCTTCTTTTTAGTTGCTTGCCAATCCGTAACCGTTAACCCAAAGAACGATTCCTCTTCGACTGCGAAATATCAGTTAAACGCTCTAGTTTCAGTTTTTGAGACAGATACTGATACTGCATTTAGAGCAAGTATACAGGCACTTGATATCCTTGGCTACTTCCGCACAGGAGAAACACACGACGAACTAGAAACTTTTGTATTTGCAAGAAAAGTTGGAGATGAAAAAATCGTTGTAAGAATTACAGAACTATCTCCTGAACAATCTCAGGTTAGTGTACGTGTAGGCATGATTGGAAATATGCCCGAATCGCAAGTAATTTTAGCAGAGATAGAAGATAGCATTCTTGGCCAATAATTGGTGTAAAGTATTACCTTCATATCCCCAATAAAATGAAAAAGATAATTGGTTTAGGCAGTCCAATTATTGATGAAATTGCATTTGTAGAGGATGTATTTTTAGAAAATGTCTCTGGTTCTAAAGGAGGTATGGAGCTTCTTGAAGAATCAGCACTTGAATCGATCAAATCAGATATTGGTCAAGAGTTAGTTCAAATTACTGGTGGTTCTGCGGGAAATACAATTTTCGCTTTAGCTCGTTTAGGCACCCAAACTAGCTTTATCGGAAAAATTGGCAACTGTGCATCCGGTAATTTTTACAAAGAGTCACTCGCTCAATATGGTGGAAGTACTCAATCATTCAAAATCGGCAACATACCGAATGGAAAATGTCTTTCTTTAGTCACTCCCGATGGAGAAAGAACTATGCGGACGTCACTCGGGGCAGCCATGACCCTGACAGAAGATGAACTGACCTCTTCAGACTTTGAGGGATACGACCACCTACACATTGAAGGATTTTTGATTCTGAATAAAAATGTACTGCTTAAGGCCTTAGATTTAGCACGCTATTATAAATTAACTGTCAGCTTTGATCTAGCTTCCTTTGAAATTGTCAATCAAACTAAAAGCGAGCTCGTAGAGATCCTAAAAAATCATGTTGATATGGTTTTTGCCAATGAAGACGAGGCTGCTGCTTTCACTCAACTACCCTCTTCTCAGTCCGAAGAATCCGTTAAAATTCTCAATGAACTCTGTGAAACTGCCGTTGTTAAGCTAGGGGCCAAAGGAAGCCTTATTGGACAAGGTAACACTATTATTCATTCTGAAGCTATACCTGTGAAAGAGGTTATTGATACAACAGGAGCAGGCGACTTTTGGGCTGCCGGATTCTTACATGGGTGGGCAAACAATCATTCAGTTGAGCATTCGGCCCGATTAGGAGCATTAATGGGGGCTACCGTCATTCAAAATCATGGGGGCACATTAACTCATAAGCAATGGGATGAAATCATGAAATCTATTCAAACGCGCTAATTATAAAGATATGAATGATCAAAATTTACCAGAATTAATTGAATCAATAGCACAGTCTGCTCGCAAAGCATCCCTCGAGCTTGCCACGCTGAATAGTGACACAAAGAATCAATTTTTAAATGACTTAGCCAATGCCTTAGAAGCAAATACAGAAAATATTTTGAAGGCAAATGCAGTGGATATTGAAAATGCAAAATCCATGGATTTAAGCCCTCCAATGATCGAGCGTTTGCAATTCACAAAGGAAAGAATAAGCCAAATGGCAGTTGGAGTTCGGCAAGTCGCAGATTTATCTGACCCAGTGGGCGAAGAAATTGAACAAATGAATCCGCCAAGAGGATTTGATCTTCGTAAAATTCGTGTTCCGATTGGTGTGAT
>JAQCDT010000025.1 GCA_027620575.1 Verrucomicrobiota bacterium | reverse complement strand
GAATCATATTGGTGTGTTGATGGCTCTCTTGGCTTTGGCTCAATATAGAAAGGTCCATCAAATCCAATTTTCTTAGCGTGATCCACTGCCATATGTAAGAAATTTGCTAGGTGGTCTAACTCTCTTTTCATATTAGTATTCAAGAGGGTAGAGTATCCTTCGCGGCCGCCCCAGAAAGTATATCCGAGTCCATCGAGCTCATTGGTACACTCTAGCGCTTTTTTTACTTGTGCAGCTGCGTAAGCATACACATTTGCATCAGGACTTGTGGCTCCGCCTTGTGAATATCTTGGGTGTGAAAATAAGCAAGCAGTTCCCCAAAGTAATTTTACACCTGTTTCTTTTTGCTTCTCTTTTAATTTTGCAACGACTGCATCGAGTGCTTTGTTGGACTCGGCAAGGTTATTGAGTTCAGGAGCGATATCACGATCGTGCCAGCAATAATAGTCGATGCCCATTTTATCTAAAAATTCAAAAAAGACATCCACACGATTCAGAGCATTTTCAGTCGAGTTAGAGCCATCGTCCCATGGCATTAATGCCGTGCCTTCACCGAAAGGATCAGCTAAAGCATTTCTCATTACATGCCAGTAGGGTGCAGCAAAACGCAAATGGTCTTTCATTGTTTTACCATCAATAACTGCATCAGCATCATAATGTTTAAACGCAAAAGGGTTTTTAGAATCAGCACCTTCGTACTGTATTTTGGGGCAATTAAAATGTTCCATAATGATAAATTGATAAAGTTCAAAGATTAGTGGAGTTTGGCTTCATTTTCAACAAATAGTAATGAAGGTTTAATCCTTTTAAATGAAACTTATTAAGAATCGATTGACCATGGGAAAAATCATTAAATTAAGCTCAAAACGATAGGGTTACAAAACCTCCCATCAAATAGCTAAGTAATGGCCATTAATTTAACTAAAAAATGGCACACCCGAGAGGAGTCGAACCCCTAACCTCCTGATCCGTAGTCAGGCGCTCTATCCAATTGAGCTACGGGTGCACTGTAAAAAACATATAAAGACTAACCTTTCAGAGAATACAAGCAGAACTTTTAAGATTTAAAGAAATATACCATTAAAACAGCTATGAAGCCGAGTAAGAGGGTGACCCACCAAAGTAATTTTGCCCATTCTGGCTTGCGATTGATGAAAGCGACTAAGCTGCCTAAAAGGAGCCAAATGATCATTTTCACAATAATCCAAGTTGAGGTGTAGCTATAGCCCATTTTTGCAATGAGACCAAAACCTGCAACTAGTAGTAGGGTCAAGCCGATACCACTTGTGATGGCTCCAAGCTTCTTAATTTCTGGATTTTCAACTTTTGAAAGGGCAAGTCCTATGAGAGAACCGTATCCAATGAATACCATGAGTATTCCTGTAATATGTAGTAGGCTGTAAAAATTCGCTGGCATAGGGTAATCATTATAAAAATTAAGGGACAATCAAGTACTAAGTGCCTTGTCGGCGTCTACTTGATTGTCCCTTTGGGGTATCTTAATCTAAATTGTGACTTTTATATCTTTAACTCGCTTTTGGAATGAAAGATGGAATATCAATCGGGTGGGGACTTTTGCGCTTAGTGCGTTCAAGTCGAGCACGTCTTCTCATCATTCGATCGAGTTTAGAAACCATTTGATCGATGGACTTGTAAAGATCATTAGTAGCAGCGGATACAATATGGTCATTGCCTCTAACCTCTAAATGACCTTTGGCTATGTATTCTTTTTGGTGAGAGGATTGATGTGGGTCATATTCAGCTTCAACTCGCATTCGTACTATGTGTTCATTATGCTCAAAGAGTTTTTCGGTTTTTTCTTTAATAATCGTTTTAATAGAGCTGGTGAGTTCTAAGTTGTTGCCTGTCATGATGAGTTTGACCTGATTTTTCATAATACTTTTTGGTTATAGTTGATTAATTAGGATTAGAGGGTTGAGGTGTTTGTAGCTTTCGGGCACTGACATCGGCATCCGCATTTTTTAACGCACAGTAAAACATTGTTTGTTTGCAGAAGTTTACTACTGGAGCAAATGGGGTTATGAGGCTCCACAAGTAGATGTTTGACTCATTGGGTAAGACAGTGAGTATCTTTTTAGCATCCACTAAGCTTATTGTTTTCAACCTGTCGTTAACATAATTCAATATCCTAATTTTGGCAATACTCTTATTGTAAAAAAATACAGTTTTTTATGAAAAAAATAGATCCATTTGGCAAAGATCCACCTTTAGTAGATATGTCGGTTTTTCCGTCTTGGATTGTTTTTGAAGATGATGCTTTATTGATACTGAATAAGCCAGGGTGGTTGGTGTGTCATCCTTCAAAAGATGGACCACTTTCGAGTCTTGTTGGGGCCGTTCGAACCTACACAAAATTGGATAAATTACATTTAGTTGCTCGCTTAGATCGAGAAACAAGCGGTTTAGTTATTATTGCGAAACGACCCTCAGTGGCACGAAAATTTCAGATGGCGATTCAAGAGCGTAAGGTAGAAAAAGAGTATTTGGCGATTTTAGAGGGTGATTTGAAGAAAGGTATAGAAGTGAACCAAAGTATTGCACATCGACCAGACGGATTGGTGAAAATTAAAAATCATGTGAGTGATGATCGTACCGCCAAATCGGCAGTGACTGTTTTTGAACCTTTATCTAAAAATGAAGAGTATACATTAGCCCAAGTCTTTCCAGAAACAGGTCGAAAGCACCAGATTCGTGTCCACGCTGAATGGTTGGGACATTCGGTTGTTGGGGATAAGATTTATGGTAAAGATGAAAGCCTGTATATTGAGTTTATTGAAAAGGGTTGGACGGATCGTTTAAATGAAAATTTAGCAATGAAGCGACAAGCATTGCATTGCCATAAATATCATTTTCATTTTGCGGATGGGGCTGTCACTTTTGAGGCCCCTTTGGCAGAAGATATGTATTTATTTTGTCAAAAAAACTTAAGGGAGGATTTTTCTCTCTCAATTTGAGTTTTTCTTAGAGTGTCATAAGCTATCACGATGCCATTTGATGATTCAGCAACTTCTTTGCTTTGTATGAAAAGTGAGGGGCTTTACTGCCCTTTGGGCGATTTCTATATAGACCCACAAAAGCCAGTTAAACGGGCTTTGATTACGCATGGTCATAGTGACCACGCACGTCCCTACATGAAATCTTATCTAACCTCTGAAACAGGAAGAGCGATTGTTCAAGAGCGAGTGGGTAAAGATGCTAAAGTTGAAGGAATCGAATATGGTCAATCGATACAAATTAATGATGTAAAGGTATCGTTTCATCCAGCAGGGCACCTTTTGGGGTCGAGTCAGATTCGCATCGAGCATAAAGGTTTTGTCAGTTGTGTTGCCGGTGATTACAAAATTGAGCCGGATGCATCGTGTGAGACATTTGAGGTGGTCCCGTGCCATCAATTTATCACAGAATCCACTTTTGCTTTACCTATCTACACTTGGGAAGCTCCTGAAAGGGTCTTTTCTCAGATTAATACTTGGTGGAGAGAAAATCAATCAAGGGGCGTGACCAGTGTTTTATTTGCTTATGCTTTAGGTAAGGCACAGCGAATACTCTGTGGAATCGACCCTTCGATCGGACCAATGGGTGTTCATGGTTCAGTCGATATTTTTAATCGGCATTATTTGAGACAAGGGTATCCTATTCCTGAAACGATTCGTGCAAATCGTGAAACGAAGGAAAGCTTCAAGGGACAAGGTATTATCATTGCTCCTGGATCAACGCAAAATACGCCCTGGCTTAAACAGTTTGCACCGCAATCACTTGCCTTTGCCTCAGGTTGGATGGCCGTTCGTGGGACAAGACGAAGACGGGCCTTGGATCGAGGTTTTGTGCTTTCAGATCACGTGGATTGGAAGGGCATTATAAAAACAATTGATGCAACTGGTGCCCAGCATATTGGAGCCACGCATGGTTATTCAGATGCTTTAGTCCGATGGCTGAGAGAGCATAAAGGTCTAGATGCCTATACGATTTAAATAAAGTATGGTTTACTAAATCATGGAATTATTCACACAGCTTTTTATCGCACTGGATCAAACTAATAAGACGGCAGCTAAGTCCAAGCTATTGAGTGAATACTTTAAACAAGCCAGTCCTGCGGATGCCGCTTGGGCAATCTATTTTTTGATGGGTGAACGCCTAAAGCGTGTAGTGAAAACAGCTGACCTTAAGCAATGGGCTTGTAAGGTCAGTGATATGCCTGAATGGCTGTTTGCTGAATGCTACGATCATGTCGGAGATTTAGCAGAAACGTTAGCCTTATTAATTTTTTACGAAGATAAATTTCGCAATTCTAGCCTAGAAATGAGTCTGAGTGACTTAATTGAAAACCATCTGTTGCCTTTGAAAACAAAGGAGGCAGAGGCACAAAGTAAGCAAATTATTGATTTATGGTCTAAGATGAATTTTTCAATGGCCTTAGTTTTGAATAAATTAATGACTGGCGGATTTCGAATCGGTGTCAGTAAGAGTTTAGTGATTAAGGCATTGGCTGAAAATGCATCGATAGATCCTGCGGTTATGGCACACAAATTAATGGGACAGTGGGAACCTACTGAGGATAATTTTAACAATTTATTCATTAAGCAATCGACTCAAGATGATGTGTTACGACCCTATCCCTTTTGTTTGGCTTATCCCTTAGAGGTTAAAGAAGAGGAATCACTTTCAATGATTTTAGGAGATTCAAATGAGTGGCAGATCGAGCCAAAGTGGGATGGTATTCGTGCACAAATCATCGTTCGAAAAGGTGCACAAGTGATTTGGTCTAGGGGAGAGCAATTGCTCAATGAGCAAGTGCCGGAAATTGAAGATGCTTTGAAAGCTTTATCCGAAGAGCAATCGTTTGTCTTGGATGGAGAAATATTGGCTTGGGATTTTGAACACAACAAGGTGCGTAGCTTCGCTGATTTACAAAAGCGTCTAGGACGAAAAAAAGTCAGTCAAGCAATTCTCAAGGACATTCCTGTGGTGTTTATGGCCTATGATTTACTGGAAAAGGACGGCGTTGATTTTCGTTCTAGAAGTACTTCCAAACGAAGAGAGGCCTTAGAAAAATGGCTTCCTTCAATCCAATCGCCTGTGATACATCTATCGCCCATTTTTGATGCTTCCAAAGGATGGGAAGCGATGACTGATGAGCGAACACATTCACGAGAAAAAGGCATAGAAGGATTAATGCTTAAACAAAAAAGTGCGATTTACAGTGTAGGGAGAAAGAAGGGGGTTTGGTGGAAATGGAAAGTCGAACCTTTCACTGTGGATGCGGTGATGGTTTACGCTCAGCAGGGGCATGGACGACGAGCTGGCGTTTTTTCGGATTATACTTTTTCAATTTGGAGTGACGGTGAATTAGTGCCATTTTGCAAAGCGTATTCAGGCTTGAGTGATAAAGAAATGAAGCGAGTGGATAAATGGATTCGAGCCAACACGACAGCTAAGCATGGACCGGTTAGGGTCGTGGAAGCTGAACTTGTCTTCGAAATTGCTTTTGAAGGCATACAATTATCGAATCGGCATAAATCAGGTATCGCCGTTCGATTTCCACGGATCGCCCGATGGAGAGAAGATAAGCTCGCAAGTGATGCCGATACTTTAGAAACCGTGAAAAGCCTACTTTGAGTTTGGAGACTTTAAGAGGATTTCTTTTGCCGAAAGACCTTGTTTGATCATGGGCAACACGTGTTCTGTGTACGGAACAATAACCTCAAGAACATAAGGACCCTCATGGGCTATCATTTCTTGGATCGCTTCTCTGAGTTCTTCTTTTTTAGAAACACGTCTTGCTTTAACCCCAAATCCTTCACTGATTTTCACGAAGTCTGGATAGATTGCATCAAGGTTGTCGGGGCCACCGATATTATCCTTATCGCATAAGATAGTTTGCCCTCGAACACTTTCATAAAGTAAGTCTTCCCATTGTACCACCATACCTAAGTGTTGATTGTTCATGATGATGGTCTTAGCATTGATTTTTTCAATTTTGGCCGTAGCGAGTTCTTGAACATTCATCAAGAAGCAACCATCGCCATCAATGTTGACAACGAGTTTTTCTGGGTGAGCTATTTTGGCTCCGATCGCAGCAGGGAGTCCAAAGCCCATAGTCCCAAGACCTAATGAACTGATGTAGGTTCTTGGTTCTCTAAATTGAAAGTATTGAGCCGCCCACATTTGGTGCTGTCCTACGCCGGTTGAAATAATAGCGTCACCTTTAGTTTCTTGATAGAGGGTTTCAATAGCTTCTTGTTGAGTGATGTGTTCGGAAGCCTCATAAGAGAAGGGATGCTCGGCTTTCCACTGCTGAATTAGACTATTCCATTCAGCAATATCAGGCTTTTGGCATTTATTTTTCTTCCACAATTCAATTAGACGGCGAATCGCATACTTGATGTCTGAGTGGATGGGTAAATCAACAATCTTATTTTTATTGTGCTCAGAAATATCGATATCGATATGCGCAATTTTTGCCTCAGTCGCAAATTTTTCAATTTTCCCAGTGATACGGTCATCGAATCGAGCGCCTAAACAAAGTAAGAAGTCACAATCACAAACCGCCCAATTTCCAGCAACAGTTCCATGCATACCAAACCAGTAGAGTGATTGAGGATCTTCGGAATCAAAAGCCCCAAGCCCCATCAATGTTGATGCAACAGGAATCCCCGTAAGTTTAGCGAATTCACGGAGTTCTAAATGGGCCTCTGCAGAAATAATTCCTCCACCGGTATAAAACACGGGCTTTTTTGAGCTTTGGATCGACTCAATAACTTGAAGCAATTCCTCGTCTGAAGCTTCAGGAAGTGTGACATTGGATTTGTAGCCTGGAATATCAACAGTATCAGGGAACTCAGGCTCAAAGAGTGCTTGTTGAACATCTTTAGGAATGTCGATAACAACTGGACCCGGTCGGCCGGTGTTTGCGATATGAAAAGCTTCTTTTACGATTCTAGGTAACTCCTCTTTGTTTAAAACCAGAAAACTATGTTTCACAATAGGTAGGGTCATCCCAAAGAAATCGGTTTCTTGGAAAGCGGCTTTACCGATAAATTGTTGATACACTTGACCGGTGATTGCGATCAAAGGAATACTGTCCATATAAGCATCAGCAATACAGGTGACTAAATTGGTTGCACCAGGTCCGCTCGTGGCCATACAAACGCCTGGTTTGCCTGTTGCACGGGCATAACCATGCGCCATGAATCCTCCCCCTTGCTCAAAGCGGGGCAAAATAGTGCGAATCTTTTGACTCTTAGTCAGTGCTTGGTGTAATTCCATAGAAGCACCACCTGGGTAGGCAAAGACCACATCCACACCTTCTTTTTCAAGAGCAGCGACTAAAACATCGGCACCCTTCATTGTCTGACCTTTTGTGCCATTCTTAGAGATGTGATTGTTTGGTTTGTGTTTCATAATGATCTATAACTGTATTTAGGTAGTAATACTTTATGGTAATTCGTAATAAAAAAAGAAAGAACGATAGAAATCATTAATGAAGTGAACTCAAGTCTTAAATAATTGGAGTTAATTAAGACCTTTTGCTTTGATTAGTTTTTCATTTGGGTTGCCTTTAGTGCTTTGTCTTTATTCAATTCAGCATCTTATGATTAAAGTTTTATTTTTAGGAGATGTGGTTGGCAGGCCAGGGCGTGAGTTTTTAATCGAAAAGATTTCAGGATTACGTTCGGATTTATCATTACATGCGGTAGTAGTGAATGCAGAAAATGCGGCAGGTGGTTCAGGATTAACCGAGTCTATTGCGAAGGATTTGCTGTCTGCAGGTGTGGATGCAATCACTTTAGGCGATCATGTTTGGGATCAAAAAGGCTTTGAATCAGAAATTGTTCATTTAGATAGGGTATGTCGGCCGGCAAACCTTCCTAAGCAAAACCCAGGTCGCACACATTTAGTGATTCCAGCAAATGGGTTCAAAATTGGAATATTTACGGTTTTGGGTCGAAATTACATAGGAATGAAAGCAGAGGGTTGTCCGTTTCGTTTGGCTGATGAGCTTTTGGAGGAATTAAAGGGTGAATGTGATGCCTTTTTGGTCGAAGCGCATATGGAAGCGACTTCTGAAAAGGTGGCATTGGGATGGCATCTAGATGGACGAGTCGCTGGTGTGATTGGAACACATACTCATGTGCCCACGGCGGATGGTCGAATTTTACCCAAAGGTACTGCTTATATCAGCGATGTCGGTATGTCTGGCCCGTATCACTCAGTCCTAGGTCGAAAAGTTGAGCCGGTGATTGAGTCTTTTCTCGATGGAATGAAACGACGTTTTCCCGTGGCTGAAGAGGATGTACGTTTAAGTGGTTGCCTTATTGGTATTGATGAAAAAAGAGGCATTGCTGAAAGTTTTCAGCGTTTTGAATTAAAGAAAACGCCAGCATCCGCTTAAATTTTCTTCAACGCATCACATAAGCCCTCTACGGCAGATTCCATAATTGTAGAATCGTGTGCGGTAGAAATGAAACATGTTTCATAAGCAGAAGGCGGAAGATAAATCTTATGGTTTAATGCTTGATTAAAGAAAGTTGTAAACAAGTCGGTATTGGACTGAGTGGCTTCGGCAAAATTAGTCACGGGCTTTTCAGAAAAGAATAACGCAAACATAGAACCTACTTGTGGAACTTGAAGGGGAATGCCTTTTTCTTTAGCCGTTTCGTCGAGTGCAGTTTTGACACGGTTGCCTAGTTTTTCCAGTAAAGGATAGGGATTATCTCGTATGCATTTTTTGAGCGATGCAATACCTGCTGCCAAAGCGAGTGGATTCCCACTGAGAGTACCTGCTTGATAAACAGGACCGTCGGGTGCGAAATGATCCATGATTTC
This sequence comes from Verrucomicrobiota bacterium, assembly GCA_027620575.1. Lineage (GTDB taxonomy): Bacteria > Verrucomicrobiota > Verrucomicrobiia > Opitutales > Coraliomargaritaceae. The sequence continues at coordinate 2,354 of JAQCDT010000025.1, read as the reverse complement.
TGCTTTACCACCTATGGCCCCAACAGGAAGTCCACCACCAATGATTTTACCCATTGCAGTAAGGTCTGGAGTAATGCCTTCTTTTTCTTGAACACCTCCAAGAGCAATTCGAAAGCCAGTCATCACTTCATCAAATATAAGAATGGCTTGGTGTTGTGTGGTTATTTGCCTGAGAGTTGAGAGAAAGTTTGTATTGGGTAAAATCAAGCCACAGTTCGCTGGGTAAGGTTCAACAATCACACAGGCGATTTCGTCTTTATAGTGATCAAATACTTGTGCTAAGGCTGCTTCGTCATTGTAAGCAATGACTATGGTTTCATTTGCAAAGGATTCAGGAATGCCGGCACTGTTTGGGTTGCCTAGCGTGAGGGCACCAGAGCCAGCCTGTACGAGTAATGAATCGACATGACCATGATAACATCCAGAAAATTTAATAATTTTATTTCTTTGGGTGTAGCCACGAGCTAATCGAATTGCAGACATTGTTGCTTCAGTGCCACTATTACACATGCGAACTTTCTCTACTGAGGGTACGATTTTTTCAATGAGCTGAGCCATTTCCACTTCATAAGGATTGGGCGTGCCAAAGCTGGTTCCTTGTTCGAGTGCGACTTGTATAGCGTCTCTTATTTCTGGGTGATTGTGCCCATGAAGTGCGGGACCCCATGTGCAAACAAAGTCCGTTAGGCGTTCATCATCTGCTGTGTATAAAAAAGGCCCTTCAGCTCGCTTTGTAAAGAAGGGTGTGCCACCGACAGAACGAAAAGCTCTGACCGGAGAATTGACTCCTCCTGGTATATATTTTTTCGCAGTTTCAAATAAGTCGTTGGATTTGTGCATATTCAGTTTTTAAAGAAATTAATTTATATACTTTTGAACGATGGGCATTCTTCTGCCGATACCAAAAGCGAGGGGAGAAATTTTTAATCCAGGTGCAGCTTGTTTTCTTTTGTATTCATTCTGATCCACTTTCTTTACAATAAAGTTTACAATTTCAGAATCAAATCCTTCTTTGATAATTTCTGCTCGAGAGAGTCCTTCTTCAACATAGTGATGGAGAATGGCATCAAGCTCGGAATAGGGTGGAAGGGAGTCTTCGTCTTTTTGATCGGGACTGAGTTCTGCAGACGGGGCTTTATCGATCGTATTCTGAGGAATTAAGATACCATCACGGTTTATATAGTTAGCTAAAGCATACACTTGCATTTTAGGTAGATCCGATATCACAGCTAATCCTCCGCACATATCTCCATAAAGTGTGCAATAGCCCACAGCTATTTCACTCTTATTGCCAGTTGTAAGTAGTAAGGCATTGAGCTTATTGGACAGTGCCATTAACAAAACTCCTCTGAGCCGAGCTTGGATATTTTCTTCGGTAACGTCTCTTTCTAAGCCTTTAAAGCTTGGAGCGAGTTGGGCTTCAATACTTTCAACTGGGCCTTTGATCGAAATATTTTGAAATTCGATTTTCAAGTTTTCGGCTAAGGCTTGGGCATCTGAGATACTGTGACCGCTCGATATTGCAGATGGCATGGCTACTCCGATAATATTGTCTGCACCTAAAGCTTCAGTGGCAATTGCTGCAACAACGGCAGAATCAATACCTCCACTGAGTCCGATAATACCCTTAGTAAAATTACTTTTATGTGCGTAATCTTTTAAGCCTAAAACTAAAGCATCATACATATATTTCAATGTGTTTTCAGAGCATACGGTTTCTGCTGTATGAGTGGATGTTTCGAGATCGAAGGTTTTGAGGGATTGCTTAAATTTTGGCATTTGTGCAATGATGCCTTTATTTGGATGGGTGATAAAACTATCTCCATCAAAAATCAGTTCATCATTACCACCGACTGAATTACAATAAACCACCGGGCATTTTAAGCGATGGCTGACTTGCTCGATTAGGTTTTGGCGTGAGTGTTCTTTGTCGGTGTGCCAAGGACTGGCCGATAGATTAACAAGAAGGTCTAAGTCTTCTTTGGACAAATTTTCAACAGGATCATTGCAATAGCGTTTACTCGTTTGTACTCCTTCATCTGTCCAGATGTCTTCGCATATGGTGATTCCTATTCGTTTTTCTTTCCATTGATAAACTAATGGTTTGATTGCAGGTTCAAAATACCGCTCTTCATCAAAGACATCGTAATTAGGCAATAAGCATTTACGCCCGTAAGAATGAATCGATCCAGATTCACACCAAGCGACTGAATTGTAAAGTGGACGACCTTTTTGCTCTGATGGAGCAATTTCTAAACAACCGATTAAAGCAGGTACGGTAGCAATTTCTTGGGCAATAGATTCAAGGCTTTGCTTTGCGTCGTTGGCAAATCTTGATTTTAATAATAAATCCC